>VBBB01000147.1:9831-19982 GCA_005882955.1 Candidatus Bathyarchaeota archaeon
AAGACTCCGATAGACAGATTTGCCGAGCTCACGAAGGCCATGCCGATTGTTGGCCGATTCATGCCCGGCCTCATATCGAATCCCTTACAGCCAAAACACGCTGAACCACAGGTGGTGCTGGTAACTGATCCGAGGGCGGATTGGCAAGCCATCAAGGAGGCAACGGCTGTCGGGATTCCCGTCATCGCTCTCTGCGACACGGACAACGTATTCTCGGGAGTTGACCTAGTTATTCCGGTAAACAATAAGGGACGAAGAGCACTGGCGGTGGTTTACTGGTTGCTAGCCCGCCAAATTCTTAGGGAGAGAGGAGAAATTCCACAGGATGGGACTATCCCGTTGACGATAGACGATTTCGAGACGAAGCTCGCCGCCATGCCTCTGGGACGAGCTTCGGGTGGCGAGGCGTGAAAAGGCGCCTTCCAGCTCAAGCAGGAACTTTCTACCCAGATACTGAAGGAGCCTTAAGAACCCAGATCCAACAGTCGTTCCTCCATCCTTTAGGACCAAGAGCCATACCGACGATTCCTGGAATACGAAACCAGAACCTTCTCGGATTGATCGTTCCACATGCTGGCTACACTTACTCTGGACCCGTCGCAGCTCACAGCTACTTCCGTCTCGCCCAATCAGGAATCGTTGAGTCCGTAATCATTCTCGGACCTAACCACACGGGACTTGGAAGTGGGGTCTCGACAATGATTGAGGGTGAATGGAGCACCCCTCTAGGAGATGTGCCCGTTGACACAGATCTCGCGCGTGAAATCGTCGATAGCTCCGATCTCGTGGATGTCGAGGACGAAGCTCACAGAAACGAACACTCTATCGAGGTCCAGCTGCCATTCTTACAATTCATCTATCCGAGACGATTCAAGTTTGTCCCGATCTGTATGATGCTGCAAGATCTGAAGACCAGCATCGAGGTCGGCGAAGCCATAGCAAAAGTGGTAAAGAAACATCGAGCAGCCGTGCTGGCGTCCTCCGACTGGACGCATTACGAACCACAAGAAGAGGCGAAATCCAAGGATAAACGAGCGATCGAAGCAGCATTACAAATGGACGAGAAAAAATTTCAAGAGACAATCGAAGAACGCTCGGTCTCGGCTTGCGGATATGGTCCAGTAACGGCGATGATTCATGCGGCAAAGCTCCAAGGAGCGAGAAGTGGAAATCTGCTTTCCTATCAGACTAGTGGAGACATCACCGGATACAAAAGCGCAGTCGTAGGCTACGCCGCGGCTTCATTTGAGAAGTGAAGAGTCCTCGCGGTCGACCAGCGATCTTTCGCCCGCAACTGCGCGAGCTCCAGGAAAGGTAATCCTAGCGGGAGAACACTTCGTAGTCCTAGGCGCGCCTGCCGTGGCCATGGCCATCGACCTATACTCTCAGGTCCAAGTGATACCGAAGAACGGTTCCGGCGTAAGCATTACGGCGGACATTCCACTTCGATTTCTGGCTGGGAAATCAGGAAACCCATTAGTCCCTCATCCCGGAGAACTCTTACGCCCTCTTCAGTTGAAACGTGTAGTGAACATTGATCACGGGCTTTGGGTAAATGTAGAGTGTGAGATTCCTGTTGCCGCGGGTCTGGGCTCGTCAGCATCCACAACGGTAGCGATCATTTCGGCTATCGCTAGATCTAAGGGAATCGAACTGAGCAAGAAGAAAATCTTCGAACTCGCGTTTGTCCCTGAGAACTTCCTCCACGGAAAGCCCTCCGGAGTCGATCAGGCAACCTGTATCTATGGAAGCATGATACAATTTAGCCGGCCCTCAAATGTGAAGACTATTCGGCCCAAGAAGGACCCCGTGCTCCTCGTCTGTGACACCGGTATCCACCACACGACCAGAACCCTCGTCGGAGGCGTCGTGCAGAAATCCAAAAGGGAGAAGAAAGATTTCCAAAACTACCTAGCAAAGGTTCGAGAGATTTCCGGTAGAGTTGCAAAATCGTTGAGGGAAGGCGACGACGAGGAACTAGGCATACTCATGAATCAGAATCATGAACTGCTCCGAAAGATCGGGGTCTCACATCCAAAACTCGACCACCTCGTTGAAGTAGCAAGACGAGCGGGTGCGTTGGGAGCAAAACTTACCGGGGCCGGTGGAGGAGGCTGCGTGGTTGTCCTTAACCCGAGCAGGATTGTCCGAGATAGGGTCGCTCGCGTTCTTAGAAGAGAGGGCGGGACGCCGTACAAGATTTCAATGGACACTAGTGGAGTAGAATCACGGCCAGCCTAGGCGTAGATTGTCGGAAGGATACGATAGAAGATCGAGAGCTCAGTCTCATGTCAAGCTAATAGATGCCCAACCATAGAGAGCGTCTTGGAAAAACACTTGGAATTACTTTATCATGTGGCAAAGGACGATTCTGTTCTTGGATCGATAGAAAGATCAAAGGCTCATCTAGACCAAATTCTTCACCGGTCTGGAATGATATTCTTGGTCCGCTTCGATGGTAAGATACTTCTTCAACGTCGTAGTCCCAGTAATGCGACTTTTCCCCGGCTGCTGGGATTCGTCCAGCTCTTTCCATGTTACGTTCGGAGAGTCCTACGAAGAGGCAGCAAGAGGTGAACTCAAAGAAGAGACGGGAGTCTCAGCAGCACTCACGTATCTTGGAAAGTTCATGTACCATGTCCCACCGGAGAACGAGATCGTAACTGTATTCTCATGCAGAAGTGATGACGCTATCAGAATTGATCCTGCAGAATCGTCTGAAGCATCATTCCATACAAGAGACGATGTTAACGCAATAGCTGCATCTCAAACGGCGGCGCCCTGGCTTACAAAGGGATGTAAGTTACTAGTGGACCCAACTATTTCCAGAGCAAACAAGACGACCGATCACTAATTCTTGATAGTAAAGAAAGGTTTTATGGTCTCAGAAAAATGAGTTGAGGCATGTCCGAGATCGTTGTCCTCGTAGACGAGAAAGATCATCCAATTGGCTACGAGGAGAAGATGAAGGCTCATTCCGACGGAGGAAAGCTACACCGAGCGTTTTCTATCTTCATTTACAATTCCAGGAATCAAATGTTGCTGCAACTTAGGTCAAATGCAAAACACCATTTTCAAAGTCTTTGGAGCAATGGGTGTTGCAGCCACCCGTTGAAAGGTGAGGAGCTAGAGAAAGCAGCCCATAGAAAACTCAAGCAGGAGTTTGGATTTGATACAGAACTGAAGGAGGTCTTCAGCTTCCTCTACAAGGCAAAGGACCCGAAGAGCGGGCTAACAGAACACGAATTCGATCACGTATTCATCGGAGAGTACAACGGTGTTCCAAAGCCAAATCCTGAGGAAATTGACGATTGGAAGTGGGTCACTCCGAGTGAACTCAGGAATGATCTCGCTCAGAATCCTGACCATTATACTCCTTGGCTGAAGCCAGCATTCGAGGGTCTGGTCCAGCGAAACAGGATCAAGCTATAACCACAAAAGCTCGCTCATAATTGTTCCGACGATCTGATTCCAGGAGACTGCAAGGTTGGAAGTGAAGAGTGTGGAGAGAGGATCCAACATTGGATCATTTTACAAACTGTCGACCGAAGAGAGACTACGTATCGTCCAAGAATTCTCCGGACTCTCCGACGAAGAAGTTCAGACGCTGAAGACTGGCGCTCTGCCCGGTCCCTCGGCACAGAGAATGATCGAAAACGTCGTTGGAGTTCTACCAATACCCTTGGGGATCGCCGTGAACTTCCTTGTCAACGACAAGGACTACCTCATACCAATGGCCATCGAGGATCACGCCGCCAAGATGGCAAGGGCCAAGGGCGGTTTCAGGACTAGCAGCACCGAGCCGATTATGATCGGACAAGTACAGCTCGTCAAGTGCCCATCACCGAGAGATGCGGAGAATGCAATTCTCTCCTCCAAGCAGGAGATCCTGAACAAGGCGAACCAGCAGGACCCAACACTTGTCTCTAAGGGCGGGGGCGCGAAGGATTTGCGTGTCAGAATACTGCCTAGCCTGACTGGCACAATGGTGATTTCTGAGTTACTCGTAGATTGTCGAGATGCTATGGGAGCTAATGTCGTCAACACAATGGCAGAAGCAATAGCTCCCATCTTGGAGAAGCTGTCTGGAGGAAGTGCAAATCTTAGAATCATATCCAATCTAGCAGATAAGCGAATCGCGAGAGCCACGGCGCACTTTTCGAAAGATGATCTAGGGGGAGGGGAAGTTGTGGACCGAATCGTGCAAGCGTATGCTTTTGCGGCGGCGGATCCGTACAGGTGCGCTACTCACAACAAGGGAGTGATGAATGGGGTCACAGCGTTCTGCCTCGCAACGGGAAATGATACTCGGGCTATAGAGGCGGGTGCACATGCTTACGCAGCGCGGACGGGGCATTATTCGCCTTTGACACGTTGGAGTAAGGATGAGAATGGTGACCTTGAAGGATTCATCGAGATACCCGCCGCGGTCGGGATAGTAGGAGGAATAACATCCGTACATCCAGCAGCAAGGATCAGCCTAAAGATTCTACGAGTTAAGACTGCAAAGGAACTGGGGGAGGTTATGGCGGCGGTCGGCCTAGCGCAAAACCTAGCCGCGCTTAGGGCTTTGGCCGCAGAGGGAATCCAGAGAGGTCACATGTCTCTACATGCAAGAAACATTGCGGCCATGGCTGGAGCTGAAGGAGACATGATCGACACCGTTGCGTTGGCAATGGTGAACGAGAAGAAAGTGAGATTGGACCGAGCCAAAGAGCTGCTTACAGAACTGGTGTCCTCAAAGAGCAGGAATGCCTCCCACAAAGAACCCCGCCAGGCCAAGAAGCATCCAAACTAATACCTGACTCTTCACCTTACGAACGGTTGTGGCTGTCGGGTCGCGGATAAGCCAGTAGGATGAGTACAAGAAACCAAGATCCGCAACGACGACCATAGGGTAGTATAGCATTGAGACTCTCTGATCGAAAACAGGAACTAAGAAGCTTAGGAGGACTGCTACAAAGAAGAATGCTGCTGCAAGTTCCGCGGCTCGCTTCGGTCCTTGCGTAACCGCGATAGTCATGATTCCTTTTGAACTATCCCCCGCAACATCTGCAATCCCCTTCGCCACTTCACGAGCTGTGTTAGCCAAGAAGGCGAGGAGAAAGAAGATGAAGAGCAATGGGCGCAAGCTATTGACTGCCAAGCCCCCAAAGAAGAAAGGCAGGGCGACGTTGAAGCTTACCACGACATTTCCTAACAGACCAGTCTTCTTTCCATGTGTGTTATAGTAAGCCATCAGGGCTAAGGCAACCAGTGCAGTCAGAAATGTGAGAAGCACCAGTGAGGATAACAGCGCGAAAGCAGAGAAAACCACCGACAATCCGTAGGCCTGTCGGACAGTCACCTTACCTGAAGGGATTGGCCGGTTAGGGCTGTTGACCCTGTCCACTTGAACATCCTGAATGTCGTTAAACACCATCGTCCCAGCTAGAAGCAGAAACGCTGTGAGGAAGCCAAAGACTGCTTGTCCCAGATTAGGCAGCGTACCTAGCCCTATTGTCTCTGCCACTAGAACGGCCAACCCGATCATGAGACAATTGGGAATCCTGATCAACGTGAGGAACGGCCCCAGTCGAGAGGAAGATGTGGGGCTTGGGATACTCAGTCGCCTCTCGTCAGAAGAATCTGTGGTTTCCACAATCACACCGTTTCAGAATAAGCCTAAATAAACTGACGAGGCATATGGAGAAATCGACATATGTCCGTCAAGAAAGAATCCACCTTACTGGAAGACCTAAACCAGGCCCTGGCGGGGGAAACCCTGGCAGCCTTCCGGTACCTTTACCTAAGCAGGATCGCTAACGGTATCAACTCTGCCCATCTCTCGTCAATCTTCCAGGAGATCGCGAAAGAAGAGTGGGCTCATGCATCGACCTTGATGGGAAGAATTATTCAGCTGGGGGGCGTTCCAGTTGCAAGGCCAGCCGAGTGGGAGAAGCGAAGTTTTCTTCCGTATTATGAGCCTCCTAGGAGAGGAAACGATTTGAAAGCTCTAATCAAGGATAGTCTGAAGCTGGAGAGGGCTTCCATTGACTTCTTCCAGAAGCTAGCGTTGAAAACCAGAGACAGCGACCTGATAACCTACAGAATGGCCATGGATGTCATGGCTGAAGAGGCCCGGGACGAACAGAGAATCTCTGCCCTAGTAGAATAACCCCGTTAGATGGGTGTTAGACCCATCCGCGGATTTTCATCGCCGCGGTTACCTTGCCAATAGCGTAGATGTAAGCCCCAGTACGCATGTCCACGTTGTTCTCTTGGCTTGTCTTGTACACCTCAGCGAAGGCCTTCTTCATTATCGCCTTCAATCTCTGGTCAACCTCCTCCGCGCTCCAGTAGAGATGCTGGAGATTCTGGACCCATTCGAGATAACTTGTGCTGACCCCTCCAGAATTCGCAAGTATGTCCGGAATCAACGTCACATTTCTCTTGAAAAGAATCTCATCAGCCTCCGGTGTAGTCGGACCATTGGCGCCTTCGGCCACGAGCTTCGCTTTGATCTTGGACGCGTTCTTTTCTGTGATAACGTCTTCAAGGGCGGCTGGGACAAGTATGTCGACGTCAAGCTCCAGTAGCTCTTCGTTCGTAATAGGCTCGCTCTCAGGCATGTTGACGATGTTGCCGGTCTTCTTCTTGTAAGCTGATACTTCGTTGAACCAGATTCCGTTCTTCTTGTAGGCTCCGCCTTTAGAATCGGAGACCGCGACGACTTTCACCCCCGCTTCTTCAAGGAACATATGAGCAAAAGATCCAACATTGCCAAAGCCCTGTACTGCACACGTCGCCTTTTTCAGGTCCATTTTTAGGTGTCTCGCTGCTTCTTCGACATTGATGGACACACCTCGGCCGGTGGCAGAATCTCGGCCAAGCGATCCCCCGATTATCAACGGTTTCCCGGTGACTACAGCGAAGGGATTGTTTCGTTCATTCTTGCTGTACTCATCCATGAACCATGCCATAGTCTGAGAATCTGTGTAAACGTCAGGTGCGGGAATGTCTCTGAAGGGACCAACTATCTCGCTGATCAAGGAAAAGAACGATCTCGAGAGTCTCTCTAGTTCCGAGTGAGAGAGTTGTTTGGGGTTGACTGTCACTCCTCCCTTGGCTCCGCCGAATGGGATGCCCGCAACCGCGCACTTCCAGGTCATCCACATTGAGAGTGCTTTTACCTCGTCTATCGTGACGTTAGGATGGAATCTTATTCCCCCCTTGTAGGGTCCAAGGGCATTGTTGTGCTGGCTCCTGAAGCCTTGATAGAGGAGAATTCGGCCATCATCCATCTTGACTGGAAAGTTGATGCTAAGAATTCGTCTGGGCTTTCGCAGAATCTCCTGAACGTTAGGGTCTAGTTTCATTATGTCGGCGGCTTTCTGGAACTGTTCCAGCGCCATGTCATACTGGGTCTTCTGCATCCCCATGCTGACTGGGGCGGCGTCGTGTTTTGATGTAGTCTCCAGCAACAGACGAGCCTTCTAAATCGGACACGCCACCGAGAAATTCTCCATTTAGACCTTTCTTCACTCACAACCGAAAATGTTTGAATGAAAAATTCTCAGCGTCTTTTACAGATGGACAAGGCTTTTTATAAAGACCCCAGACTTTCTTCGTTCCGTTTCACGTAAGGAGAGAATGAACTAGACAATGTCCGCAAAGCCCCATCTCAACCTCATCGTGATGGGTCACGTAGACCATGGCAAGAGCACGTTGACAGGTCACTTGCTCTTCGATGCCGGATATATTGATCAGAAAACGATTGACAATTACGCGAAAGAATCAGAGAAGACTGGAGCCGGCGACAACTTCAAGTTCGCCTGGGTCCTAGACACGATCAAAGAGGAACGAGAGAGAGGAGTCACCATTGACCTCTCATTCCAAAAATTCGAGACTCCTCATAACTTCTACACGATTATCGATGCGCCGGGACACCGTGACTTCATCAAGAACATGATTACAGGGGCTAGCCAGGCGGACGTTGCTATACTCGTAATTTCCGCAAAGAAGGGAGAATTCGAAGTAGCCATTGGACCTGGAGGCCAGGCGCGAGAACACGCGTACCTCGCAAGGACCCTCGGCGTTAAGCAACTGGTTGTGGCCATCAATAAGATGGACGACCAGACAGTCAAGTATACAAGGAAGCAAGAAAGGAACTGGAAGGACTGCTGAAGACTGTCGGCTATGATGTCTCCAAGATCAATTTCGTTCCCACCAGCGGATGGCTCGGAGATAATCTCGCCAAGAAGAGCTCCAATACTCCATGGTACAAGGGTCCCAGCATATTGGACGCGTTGGACGCTATTGTTCCACCTGCCAAGCCCCTTGACAAGCCACTGAGAGTCCCGATCCAGGACGTCTACACCATAACAGGAGTCGGGACTGTCCCAGTTGGACGGGTCGAGACGGGAGTGTTGAAGGACGGGGACAAGGTCATCTTCATGCCCTCTGGCAAAGTCGGCGAGTGCAAGACAATCGAGACGCACCATGTCAGAATGACCAAGGCTGAACCCGGAGACAACATTGGGTTCAACATCCGTGGTGTTGCGAAGAATGAGATTGGGAGAGGTGAAGTCATGGGCCACACGGACAACCCCCCGACTGTCGCAAAGGCATTCGTCGGGCAAATAATCGTCATTTACCATCCAACCGCTATCGCTGCCGGATACACTCCGGTATTGCACGCTCACACCGCTACGGTTGGGGTAACCTTCGAGGAACTGATACGCAAGCTGGACCCGCGAACGGGTCAGGTAGTTGAGGAGAAACCTTCGTTCCTCAAAGTAGGCGACAGCGCTCTCGTCAAGATGCGGCCGCTCAGACCAATGGTGCTTGAAAACTTCAAGGACATTCCTGAGCTTGGACGATTCGCCATTCGTGACATGGGAGCCACAGTTGGCGTAGGAGTCGTCCAAGAGATCAAGGAAAAGGGCGAGATTCCGAAAGCGTAGAATCCAACACGAACACTTCCCTTTCCATATTCTTAGGTAAACGGATTTCCGTTCATTTGTTCAAGAATGGCGTAGCGGCTATTTCATCAAAAGTATCTGAGCAGAACGGATCATCGTTGCCCTCAAGATACCAATGTTTTTAACAGTACAGGGGCGGGCTGTGAACTCCGCGAGAAATGTAGAATGATGAAGGTATCTTGGAATGGTCTCCAAAGCTAGAATTCGACTGTCCAGCACGGACCCCCAGGATATCAACACAATATGCGCGGAAATCAAAGAGATAGCGGACAAGACGGGCGTCAAGCTAAAGGGGCCGATTCCTCTTCCGACCAAGAAGCTGATGGTCCCAACCCGAAAGTCGCCGGCCGGCCAGGGGACAAATACATTCGACAAGTGGGAGATGAGGATTCATAAACGGCTCATCGATGTGGACCCGAACGAGCGATTTTTGAAAAGGCTGATGAGGATTCGAGCTCCGGACGACGTTTTTATCGAGATTGAACTCGTGTAGTCGTTCTACCGGCCTTTCTTACGTCCATACGACATAAGCGGCGTAGACTGCCGACTAGGAGTCGTTTTGGACTGGAAGTTTCAGGGCAAGCGCTTAAGGGAAGCAACATAGCCGATAGATTTTTGGGGCCTCAAACCGAATCGAGGGGTAGCATTGGAGACCGAGAAATGTCCTGTCTGTGGGACCTCTGTCAAGAAAGAGAATCTGAAGGGACACTTGGAGCGGCTCCACTCGAAGCGAGCCGGCTCAGTGTCTGAAAGACAACCGGTCGTGAAATCGGTTTCAGTCTTCAGGAGCCATACGAAGAGAAATGTCGCGATTCTGGCTCTTTTGGCGTTAGTAGTCATCGGAGTGTCAGTAGCGGCGGCTAGCTATGACAGAGGGGTTCACTGGCATTCCCACCTGTCCGTGACACTAAACGGAAGTGCCTTCACGGTACCCGCGAATATAGGGATAGATTCGAGTTTGTGGAAGGATCACTCCTTGGACCAGTACGGAAGTGGGGCGGCGGCTCTACATACTCATGACACGTCAGGAACCATCCATGTTGAGGTCAACACATCCCGTCGAGACTTTACCCTTCACGAGTTTCTCGCGATCTGGGGTCAGCGAAGTGACGGGAGCGCCATTGATGGGCATCCGGTGACTTCTCTTACCGTGTATGGGGTCCAGCAGACATCGCCTACAGGCGACGT
>VBBB01000148.1:0-13468 GCA_005882955.1 Candidatus Bathyarchaeota archaeon
TTACAGTTCATTACACAATTCCAAAGTAACTCCTAGTGGAATTGTCAGAGCGCGCCTTGGTGTTGCCTGTGGCTATTCCGAGCTTGCAGATGATCCTACCCCAAATTCTCACTAAGATCATAAGCCAGAATGGAGCAGATCATTCTCACATCGTAGGCCTCGCTCTGCTTACCGAAGGTTTGAGGAGCGATTCCGATAGACCGGTCGCTTCTAGCGAAGATTCTAGAGGAGCGGAACGCCTCTCCACGTCGTATGCTTCGCCCGACTCTCCTGTATCAGGATAGTTAGAATGTGGATCCATATTCTAGTTGATCACCACCGACTCACTATACAGAGAGGGGAACTTGACCTCCACTGAACGTTCCTCAGACAATGATTCTCTCGCTGCCTCAAGGCAAGTGACTACATGTGCGCCCAACAGTCCATCACTATCATTGGAGAAGGTTTGCGAAAGCCTGCTGCGACCGACACAATTCGCAAAATGTTCGATCTCTTCTCTCAGAATGTTACTTGGGATTATTGGCATCTTCACGATCCCGTTTTGGTGCAGAAGAACCACTTTCTGATCTAGAAGATCTAGATGCGCGGTCCCTTTCTCGGCAACAATCCTCAGGTTTCTGCGCTGCCAGGGATCCAGCATGCTTACTTCTATTTCAGCGCAAAGGCCGCTCTCGTATTCGCATGTGATGAAGGCAACCTCTTCACTCTCCTTGTTCCTGTATCCTCTTGCGACGCACGAAATCTTGTCGGGCCACAGCCCTGTGAGAGAGTTGGTTATGTCGAAGGGGTGGGGCGCTAGATTGGTTATCACGTTTCCTTGATATTGTGCCGGTGAGATGCCCGTCCATTCTAGCTCGAGATAGTGAGGCTCGCCGAGAATCGATGGCTCAAGAGTGCTCTTTAGCGCTCTGAGACCGTTGTTGAACCTATGAGAATGCCCCGTTGATAACACTACTTTCTGGGCTCTGGCCTGCTCGACAAGGAGATAGGCCTCTCTCGAGCTGAGTGCGAGGGGCTTCTCTACCAAGACGTTTTTTCCTGCTTTGATGAAGGCTGATGCTATCTCGAAATGGGTTGAGTTCGGCGTGCACACATGAACTGCTGAGAGTTCCGGATCCGACAGGAGACTCTGGTAATCGGTCCTGTAATCCAATGGTCCCACCTTCTTTCGACACCGCTCTAGTGCGGCCGGAGAAATATCAACAATTGAGCGCAGACTGACCGCGCCAGTCTTTCTGGAAAGGATCAGAATCTCTTGGGTGACCTTCGTTCCCCAATAACCTGCGCCAATGACTGCAATGCTTACCGTTGCCGTGAAGATCCGCTTCTAGAGACGTGAGGTCATGCGGCGAGAGTCCATACTGGTTCTAGAGAATAGAGTCCATTGGTCAGAAGAAGAGTTGGGCGTTGATGAACTCAGATGAGTGCCATGGTCGAAAATATGCTCAGGGCTTGTACGGAGCCTTGCAGACCCCTAAGCGTGTAACCGTGGCTTACCATTGACAGTAATATGGTCCTAGGGCAGGGTATCACCCGGCTTAAGAGCTACGGAAGCGGAATTGTTCTTGGAGACGAAAAAATGTTCGATATTCGAGGCGCCAATCCCCCAACAATCGCGCTCATCCTCGCGGCGGCTTTCATGTGGTGGGGATTCACGAACAACAGCCTCATTTCAATAACCGTGGGGGGCGTGTTCGCGGCGATAGGTATTGGACTCCAAGTGCTGTATCTGCGCTACAGATACGGCAGGGCAGCATACAGGCGCACCAAAGTAGAGCCCTAGACGATCTACTGCGTTCCACTTCTAATCCACAAAGAATGACGATCTCATCCAGACCTCTCCATGCGTGCTCTAAACCCAAAGAGATTGGGTGGGAGCCTTCGTCTTCTGGAATAGTTTCAGAGCATTTCCACTTTCATACACTGGAATTGTCACTGGCTTGCCTTCAGCAGAGTTGAACTCGACTATTATTGCGAGCTTAATGCCAATCCGACCGTTGCGTGGCCATTGTGTCTCCAATCGATGCAGGTGATGCTGAAGATGAGGTCATCGGTGAGCGCTACTTGACAAGAGACCGCAAGATCAGGCTGGTTCTCCTAACCAAATCATCAAGGCTCGTCTCTTGGACGGCAGAGTACGTAAAGACTGGGCAGGCACTGGAACCGATAGTGCAGAAGGCGTTTCTGAAAACCTTTCTTCACCTGATTTCTATGGGCATGATAGTGAAAGAATGAAGATGCTGTCAAGGGAACCGATCGACCAAGTCTGATTCTGATCTGCGTCTCTCAAACATTGGCGACCCTAATGGTCGCTCTGACAGATCCGATTGTTAGGCGCCAATCCCAATACTATCCTCAGAATTTTGTCTGAACCAATTCAATGCCACACCGGAGGCAGTGACTCCAGGTAGGTTTAGCGTTTCCAGCGCATCCAGTGAGATTTCCATGAGCAAGAACGTCGGCGACTAGAAGATGCAGGCCGGGTTACTCGTCTAGGGCGTTCGCTGGTCTTGGTCGAAAGAAAAAAGGAGGTTTCTGGAGAGTCCGCTGGGTCGGGTCTAGAAACTTTGGGTTCTTCCGGGCAGGCTGTATGATATGAGGGTCTCGCTGGCCGCGATTCCGTTGATGCTGCCTATCTTCTCAACAGACTTTTCCAGAAGATCCTCAGAGCTGTCTGCCCTGAAAGCCGCAAGTATGTCGAACGCTCCAGGAATGACGTGTGCCTCTGCAAAGTTCGGGATGGTCTTGAGTTTCCGCAGAATCGCGTCGAAGCTGCCTCTGACTTTCAAGAGAGCGAATGCTAGGGGGCTCTGGTTGTCTGCCTTGTTGGAATTGTTGATGATGCTCTCGAAGGAGATGGTTGTCTGAGTGTTTGTGATGCTAGGGATGTCCCTGATCTTCTCCATGGCAGTGAAAGCCTTGGTAGGCTCGTTGGTTCCCAGCTTGATCACCAGGTCGAATCGTCCTGTTACGGGTGTGGCGGACTCGACGTTGGGAATATGCTCGATCTGGGAAATTGTGTGTGCACGTTCTCCTTTGCATTTGGCGAATATGTAGCTTGTCTGTTCGTTTCTCGTCATTTTTTCTACCGTGGAGAGCCATGGTGATGGACCTTTTTTTCTTAAACTGTACCCAAGACAAACCGGGTCAGTAACGCCTGTCCACTAGCCCACGGAAAGTCTCGCCTACCCCGCAAGCTAGACGGATTACAATTCATCGAATCGTTTCCACGGACTATTTGGAAGTGGTGGAGAAGAACGCTCCAGTTAAGAATGATTGGTAGGTGATACTCACCGAGTTATGTTGTAGGTTTTCGACATTTTCATTCGAGAATTCAACACGTAGGATTGTAACGACTCCCATGTATTGCCGCATTCGGAACACTCCATGGTTCCATCCTTGTTGCGGAAGGCTTGGCGGTGGCTACACTTTTCCTGAGGTATTCTCTCTTCCCGCTTCATTATCCATTATTGGACAATACTCTGGGTTACGCATATTGGGGTTGCGTCCACGAACCAGCACAAAAGGACACTTGTGAAAAGGATTCATGGCAAAAACTTCCAACTGGCGCTATGCTAGAATTGCTCCCACCAAGAAAAACTCAGCTAGTTTTTCTTCCTGCCATGATGACTGTGCGTCGAAGTCTGCCCGGAAGCCGTTGAAGCCTTCAGGATACTAGCGAACCTTTCACCTACGTGTCTTTTTGAACACTTGTCGTGGACAGGGTCCAGCTTTCCCGCCTTCTCATCACATCTGCGGTGCCACGTTTCTCTAGTGAGCATTGATCTGTGGCAAGACTGGCCTATCATGCCGGACTAGTGCAAGTGCCAGGCGTTGGGCTAGTGCCTTCTGAGGAGGCGGGTTTTGTTCTACCCATTCGGGAATGATTACAGCTCTCAACAGTTCTTGTATTGAGATGTATCGTCTCGCTGCCTCCAGTTGGAGAACCTGATACGCGTTGTCCCCTAGTGACATTATGAACTTGGACACGGTTGCTCCTGTTCTCAGATTTGGGCTAATAACCATAGTCTACCCTTGTTGCGGAAAATAGTGAGGATCTCGCGAAGCGAACAGGAGTGACTGTCCAGCAATTGATCCGGGCCATCATCATACCTGACTGTGACCACCCAGGAGAGCAGCGAGAAAAGGTCAAGAAAGAGAACCTTGGCAAGGCCAGGTCCTCATGATAGTTGGTAGGGTGGGCAACCCCTATACGCTCGATCATTCCTAGTCACAGTGCTGCCATGTCTCTTGCCACGACTGACTCGTCGAACATTCGCCATTGAGCGAGAACTCAGTGAGAAAATAGACGATTTGGTCGAGGGTCATCCTCTGGAGGTTAACTTGCTTGTCAACAAAGCCCTGCGACGTTACGTCGAATGGGGAAGATTCGTTGATGACTTCAAGCTGGTTACCATTGATCCCCTGTTGTTGGAACTATTCTGGTCACACCTAACTGTTGACGAGGCTAGAGAAGTGGGACTCAAGAGCGGAAACAACAGGGTCGTCGAGTTCATTCTCTACTATTTCCGAAAATTCGACCTAGACTCTGTTCTCAAGATCTTCCGGGTAATCGGCGCAGAATACTCTAACGTTTACGTCTACTCCGAATCCGACGATGAAGGCAACCGCACGATAATTCTGAGACACGGCATGGGACTGAGCGCATCCGCCTATTATGGTGCTTCTTTCAACGCATTGTGTCACCGTCTCGGTTTGAAAGTGGACCTAGAAGAGAGCGACGATCAAGTAATATGCAAGATTCGTAGAGTTAGCAGAGAGCAGAGCCTAGTCCAAAGCCGCTCAGCTCAAAAGGCTAATTGAGCAATAGACAAAGAACGCGATCTACGCATCATTCACAGGGCGCTTTCGCCAATGCGAGCGCTAAGTCAAACTGATTTCTCCCTCACCGCAGGTGTGCCGGGCGCGTTAGCCTTGCTCAATGAGCTAGGTACCGTCGCGACGCTTTGATTCTTCCACTCGCCGATTAGTTGAGCTGAGTTCTATCAACTCCTTAACTAAAGTGCGAATATCGAGAAGAATTTCCATCTGGATCATGTAGAAGTCCATCATTGACCGACTTTTTGCTGCTTGTCTGATAATCTCCTCATTAGTTCTCATCTACATTCCGCCCTAGTGTGACAATAAACACCACTTAGCTCCTTCCACTCTGACCCATACACGCTCACGTAATTCAATGTCATGTCCAGGGCGATACTCGGCCATTTGTCCGAGTTCTGGAACGAGCCACGAATACAGCATGCTCCCAACCTAGCGTGACAAAGACAGTGACAAGGCTACGATTCTTCTCAAAGATTGCCTTCCTAACAGGAAGCGCTTAGATCGACCTCATGTCGCAGCCTGTTATCACGACTAATGATCGCTATGCCCCGAGGACTTTGCCACATTGCACACATTGTTTCAGTCCGCTCCATGGACCACCTAGGTGGGTGACTTGTTCTACTCGGTCGCGCTTCAGGCTGTTGAACTGGACGTTTCTTGCCGAAAGCGTCGGCTCCGGCTCGTGCTTCAAGCCCTGGTCTGCACTTCCCTCTGTTCATTGTACGACTGCTTCAGACTAAACTGGGCGCATGTACATGCGGTGCACGTCGTCTCGCCGGAGCCTGTCTTGGTGTCGTGACTAATCCTGTAGTGTCCGCATTCGCAGTTGTCAAGGGGGTATGGGAAGCGCATTTGCCTACTATCTCTACTCAGAATCGGAAATAGGTTGCGTCTACGGGTGAACACAAATGCCTACAAGATTCTGAATCCCCGAAATTTTCAAAAACGTCCGCAATCAACAAGACTGAAATCGGCTGCGGCCCTGCCGAGTCCGACAGTATCGGAGCTATGTTTTCACCAAGATCATTTTCGCTTTCGACCATTGCTCTTACTCCAGACACTCCGAACCGGTCCGTTGGGACGTCTCCCAGTCGCGAAGTTCATACCTCTTAACACATACCAGAAGAATCCGGTGACAAGGAGCCCGGCCAAGCTACTGGAACTGTAGAGAGGGGGGAGTCATTTGACTAGCTTCGCCTGGGTTCTCTTCGCGTCCTTTCCCTTTCAGAGGTCTTCAACGAGACGGCGTTTTCCGTGAAGAGCATATGCGCTCGCCGACGCAATCGCTGCGAGGAATACTGCAAGTCCGAAAATCGGGGAGGGCGCACGAGTAGTAGTATGTTCAAGTAGGGTCCAGAGGCTGGTTCTGGTCATCTGCATAGATGCTGACGCGGAGACGTGGTAGTTTGCGTTGGAGACAGTGTAGTTCAAGCCAAATCCGAGCATGATGCCCGTGTTCTGATCCCAGACCCTTAGGAACTTGCAGAATCCTCCTGGTTCGGGCTGCGTCGAGTTGATAATGTTGACAGTCCGGATCGACCCTGCGTAGACCCCTTGCACAGTCTCGCCTATCGTTGATGCTGAGGAAGACTCGTAGAGAGGGTCTGGAGCAACCAGCGAGCCTGCGATAATCCAGGCGATCGCTGAGGACATATTTCCGTCTCCGCTCTGGACATCCTCAACCCAGACAATGCTTCTGGTCGTTCCGTTCGGATAGTTGAATGTCTGTCGAGCGGTTACGTCAGTTTCCGCGACGTTGAGGATAGAGACGGTTATCGAGCTTATTCCGAGAAAGTCTTTGACGGGAGAAAACGGCGCATTGTCAGACTTCCAGTCTGCCTTGACCTGTCCGTATGTTGCTGTGTCGCCTGGTTTGACGCCGGGTTTGTAGGTTACGACCGCCGAGACCGGTGCCAGTCCATACAGAAGTAGGATCGCTGCTAAGACCATCATGGTTACATTATGGTTGCGAGCTAGAATTCCGCTCATTCAGCAAATACCTTGACTAACATGTTCTACGATCCTGAGGAAAAAGGGTAATAACACTTTATTAGCCGGACGGTTAAGACGGAGATATTCCTACTACTGGAAAGGAATGGGGTACATCCTCCAGAGGTCGCCATTATGTTCGACCATGTGTCCAAGGTCCTGACTAGTGCTTTCTGAGACGGTGCCCGCGTTATAGTCTTCAGGACTGTCGCAGAACTCTACAAGAAGTATTCCCAAAGAGCCGGTTTCACTTTCGGCGAGTGTCTTAGAGACCAGATCACCTCGTTGAGGGCGAGAGTAGCAACAGATCTTCTGAAGCCACGAGACCATCCCACAATTATCGACGACTCAACAGCGAAGGCATAGGAATGATTTACCCGAATCCAGTTTCGTTTTCTCGGAGATTATGTGCTCTTGAATTGCAATGAGCAACCCCAACCCTCAGGTGAGCTATTGCACTGCATCGCTCCATAGATGCCCGCGTTGGGCGTATCAGTCCAGCTTCCCGCTGGCCAGTTAACCCAGTTGATCCTTTGAGGTGTGTTGCTATCTAGAAGGTTCGTCAGCGTCTGCACAAAATGGAACGTCACAACTGTGTAGCCCGCATTCCCTGTCAAGACAGCGTCAGGCGCGCAGCTGCCGCACAGCGGGCTAGCCCCAGACTCAGTGTCCAAGACCGGCCAGCCCGTCCTTCTCACACCGGCAATCATCGCCTGGTAGTATTGCTGCGCGACCGACTCTGCCGTCGCACTATTCCAGGAACCAGAGTAGCTGCCGTAGTCCATGTAGGTGTGAAGACTGATGAAAATCCTACCTCCCTGCGAGAGAGTTCCGAGAGGATCAGTCACCATTGGAAAACCGCTGGCCGCGGCCGAACATGCTCCATCGCCCCCCGGACAGAGACTGCAGCCGAAGCTGCAAATATTCTCAACTACAATCCAGTGAGTATCACCAAGCGACCGGGCCTGGTTGATCCACTGCTGATACTCGTTCGAGAGATATGACACGCAGGCTGAAGCTCCTGAACAGGCAGAACCGCTGAAACCATACTTAGGTTCATCCTCGGGCTCCCAAATGATCTTGGAATAACTACTCTTGAACTGGCCAACAACCCCTGACCAGAAGTTGAGCCAGCAGCTCGACGTAGCCGGCGTGAAGGGTTCTGTGAACCCGTGATAGTCGACGACGATCCAGAAGTCAAAGTGTTGAGCTATCTGGATAGCACGTTGCAGATTGGTCGCGCTGTAAGCACTCATGAACTGGGATCCTGTGCAGGACGGGTCGAAGGAGACTTTGACGATATCGTATCCCAACGGCTTCAGCTTCGAAAGGAGCAGTTCCATGTTCGTCGCCGACTCTCCCGCGAATACGGCTGACGGCGTCGGACTACTCGGTTGATGGATTCCTCCTCCGACCACAGCCTCGTCGAGTCTTACTCCGCCCCAGCCTATGAGTATCGGTACGGAGCCTGAACCGCTTCCACCCCCACCGCCTCCGCCACCGCCGGAGGATCCGCTGGACGCCGTGTCGAAATGATATGTCAATGATTGGGTACAGCTGAGTGTATCGACTGTAGAACTTCTGAATATGATTGCTGTCTGGTTGCTGATCTGTAGTCCTTTCACATTGTCAGAGACGGCGCAATCCCAGTTTGCGTGGGTAAAGGTTAGAGTGTTGGATCCCTGAACGACTTGCGAGCTAATGTCGAGAGAGAACGAGGAGTAGACTCCGGAATTTTGCGGACTGGCAGCTGAGGGTAGAGATGAGAGGAAGTGCCCGTTTAGACTGATCGTTTCCTCTCCAGTGCCATCCCAGTCATATCCCATCCAGCTCATCGTATACCCTGAATTTGATCCGCCGCCAGAACCGGACGTCGCCACGTTGAAGTTGTAGGTGAGTGATTGTGTACAGCTCAAGGGATCCACGGTAGGACTCTTGAAGACCATGCCAGTCTGGCTGTCGATCTCCAGGCTCTTGACATTATCAGCTGTCCCACAGTCCCAGCTAGCGTGAGTCAAGGTAAGGGTGTTTGATCCAGAGACTACAAGGGAGGAAATGTCCAGTGAGAACGAAGTATAGACGTTCGAGTTTTGGGGACTATCTAGCGTCGGCAAGGATGCCAGGAAATGCCCGTTAAGCATCAACGTCTCTTCTCCCGCGCCGTCCCAGTCATACCCCATCCAACTCAAGGTATAGGTGGATGATGCATTTCCAGTAGATGAGGCAGCATTGCTGTTTGGGTAGAAGGCATGACCTGTTGTGAACACAAGCAACATTGTGAGAACTATCATAAGCACCGACTCGAATCGCGCGCGCGAACTACATCTCGGCGAGGCTATCAAGACTACCGACGATATGATCAGCGGTTTTGCAAATAAGACCTAAGTGTACACGTGACGCCGGAGGTACACACCTGCACCTGTCTAGGTTCAGTAACCCCCTATAGAAGAGCTGAGAAGCTCGACGCAATATTCGGCGAGTCCGCTGTAGCTTCCCAGAATCCAACAAGGATCACTCATAACCTCTGGCTCGTCGAAAATATATCGCGAGCAATCAAACTAACATTCCTCAGCGCTAGTAATTAGCTGACGATATCGTCGGATCTCTACATGGATCCACCACATATGTTCTATTGTGCTTGAATGTTTGCACTATTATTTGATTTGACTAACATCGACGATCTATCATTCTTCTTTCCTTATTGTATTCTCTAGCGTTTGAACGTGTACAGCCAACTCATATCGATCGAAGCCTAGGATGGAGTGTGAAAGGAGAACGACCCAAGTCGCTCAGCTTAGCGAACGCTGGACCCCGCAGACCTCGATGCTCGTCGACAGGCAGATCGATCATCACAGCGACCTAGTAAGATCGTCATGCGCTTGCAGAATCATAGAATCTGCTGGCTATCACGTCAAAGTATGCGACTCCTCGGACCCAAGGGTTTGCGACCTTGCGCTCGTAAGAGTAGAAGAGGTTGGCCACCTAAGCAACATGGTGAACATTCACAACAAGAAAATGCGAGTCTACCCTGACAATATGCTTCAGGGAATGTTCGGCAACCGGTACGCCACGGACACCATGGAAGCCAAGGCCGCCGACCCCGGGAAATCCGTTGAAGCTCACGGTGCTGAATATGAGTCTCGATCTTTGCCTAGATCTTTGTTCCGTGTTATTGGTTTTGGTCTTGGGATTGCCGGTTTGTGTGTTACAGCTTTGACTTTGGTCTCAGCGCCCGTTTTGGTTGTGGAACCCAACCAATGGATTCGTGATTTGGAATTGTTCTGGATTGGCGTTGGCTTAGTCGCTTTGGTTGCCGAACTGTTTGTTACTAAGCGCTAAAGGTTTGAGTCTGTTCCAAATTCAGGACAATTCAAAGAACCTCGTCTTGGACTCTTCTGCGAGCGATGGATCCATCCCGGTCCAATGACAATTGAACACCCTCATAGTCTCGGGCGGTTTTTAGGTTTAGCTATGCATACAAGTATATCCTAGGATAGAATTCGAATAAACTCACCATCAATGCTTATTATCAGCAGATCATTAGTTGAAAGCTTGACGCTCCGTGACCGGCGTAGCTGATGCCAGCAGTGAGACTGAACGCTTAGAGCAGAGCTGGCTCTCCGATCGCTGGAATGGGATTCGTCGACCTTACTCGGCAAAGGATGTTATCCGACTTCGAGGTACGATCCGCCCCGAGTACACGCTCGCAAGAATAGGGGCCGAAAAATTCGAGCGCCTCCTGAGGGACGAGGCGTACATTCCCACTTTAGGTGCACTTACCGGGGTCCAGGCACTTCAGATAGTTCAGGCCGGCTTGAAAGCCATCTACATGAGCGGCTGGCAGGTAGCGGCGGACGCTAACCTTTCCGGCCAGACCTACCCGGATCAGAGTCTCTACCCTTCCAACAGTGTTCCGAATCTCGTGAAGAGAATCAATCAAGCTTTCCAGAGAGCCGATCAGATACAATACTTGAGCGGGAAAGGAAAGATTGACTGGTTCGCCCCGATAATCGCTGACGCGGAAGCCGGGTTTGGAGGCCCACTCAACGCGTTCGAGCTGATGAAGGCAATGATAGAGGCCGGAGCGTCGGGAGTACACTTCGAAGATCAGCTTGCATCAGAGAAGAAATGCGGCCACTTGGGCGGCAAAGTCCTGGTCCCAACTCACCAGTTCATCAGGACCCTTGTAGCCGCCCGGCTTGCAGCTGATGTGATGGGTGTCCCAACCTATCTAGTAGCGCGAACGGATGCGGTTGGAGCGAAGCTTCTCTCCAGCGACGCTGATCCACGAGACCTTCCCTATACGACAGGGGAGCGGACTGCCGAAGGCTATTACAGACTCAAACCGGGACTACAAGCGGCAATCGCGCGTGGCATAAACTACGCGCCATACGCAGACATCATATGGTGTGAGACTGCGACGCCAGACCTCGACGAAGCCAGAAGGTTCGCTGAAGGCATCCACAGAGTCCATCCAGGTAAACTGCTCGCGTACAATTGCTCGCCCTCATTCAACTGGGAGAAACACCTCGATCCCCATGTAATCCGTAGCTTCCAGAAAGACCTGGCCTCGATGGGTTACAAATTCCAGTTTGTCACCCTCGCCGGCTTCCACAGCCTCTCAGTCTCCATGTTTGAACTCGCCAGAGAATACGCGGTTGAGGGAATGTCCGCCTACGTTCGCGTCCAAGGAAAAGAGTTCGAAGCTGAAAGAGAAGGCTATTCAGCAGTAAAACACCAAGCGTTCGTAGGAACAGAATACTTCGACGAGGTTTCGACAGTAATCTCAAGCGGAACATCCTCAACCACGGCAATGGATGGGTCTACGGAGACAGCTCAGTTCAAAGAGCAGACAGCCGTGGTCATGCCTCAAATCCGCCGCTCGGAACCCGATCATGACAAGAGTCAACAGAGTTGAATTAGTTGTCTAAGCCGACGAACGAGCCGAAGTCTAGTACCGACATTAGAGCCTCATGATCCTATCCCCGACCCTCGAGGGCTTCGAAGAGATACTGACGCCTGACGCACTTGCTTTTGTCGGCGATCTGATCCGAGAATTCTCTCCAAGCCTGGGCTCGCTGCTGCAGAAGAGAACCCTCGCTCATGCACGGCTTCGGACAGGAACACTTCCCAATTTTCTCGGCGAGACGAGTGAGATTCGAACCTCCGACTGGAAGGTCGGACCAATCCCCGCCGACCTTCGCCATCGGCGGGTCGAAATCACAGGCCCGGTCGACCGGAAGATGGTGATTAACGCTTTGAATTCGGGAGCGGATGTTTACATGGCGGATTTCGAAGACTCCCACTCGCCAACATGGAAGGGGACCATGCAGGGTCAGGTTAACCTTCGAGACGCAGTCGACCGGACCATCACATACTCGGGTCCGGATGGACGCGAATACAAGCTTGGAGAGAAACTTGCGATCCTATTCGTCCGACCCCGAGGCCTACACCTCACAGAGAAGCATATTCGCCTTGGGTCCAATCCGATTCCGGCCTTCCTCTTCGACTACGGTCTCTTCGTCTACCATAACGCCAAGAAACTAGTTGATCATGGGACGGGGCCGTACATCTATATTCCTAAACTGGAAAGCTATCTGGAAGCCCGCCTCTGGAACAACCTCTTCGACTATACAGAAAAGGCTCTGAACCTTCCCCACACCAGCATCAAATGCAGCGTATTGATCGAAACAATTCTCGCCGCCTTCCAAATGGACGAAATCCTTCATTCATTACGTCAGAGGATAACGGCTCTCAACTTTGGACGCTGGGACTACATCTTCAGCCTGATCAAGTTCCTCGGTGAGGACCCGAGATTTGTCGTCCCTGAAAGACCATTACTCCCTATGACCACGCCTTTCCTCAAGTCCTGCTCCGTACTGCTCGCGCAAACCTGCTTCAAACGAAGCGCATACGCCATAGGAGGAATGGCCGCACAGGTGCCCATCAGAGGTGACCCTCGTTCTCAGGAGGCCATCGACAAAGTGCTAGCTGACAAGAAGCGCGAACTATCAGAAGGATACCAAGGAGCATGGGTCGCGCACCCAGGACTGGTGCCTGTGGTCATGAGAGTCTTCAACGACCAACGTGTCGATCCCAACAACGGTGGCGGGAGGGTAGAGGTGCGCCGCGAAGATCTCCTCAAGGTCCCGGAGCCGAAGATAAGCGAGCAAGCTGTCAGGGCGAACATTGCCGTGAGCTTAAGGTATCTAGAGTCTTGGCTGGGCGGGCTCGGATGCGTCGCTATCAATAACCTGATGGAAGATACGGCGACTGTTGAGATTTGTAGAGCGCAGATCTGGCAGTGGATTCATCACTCTGCCAGACTAGTCGAAGGACCTACCATTACGCGTGGATTATTCCGATCAATGCTGAGAGAAGAAAGGGCACGAATAACGGAAGAATTGGGATCGCGAGCCTATCTTACGAGCAACTACAAAGACGCGGAAGCGTTACTTGACAAACTGACGACTAGCATTAACTTCCCCGAGTTCATGACGTTGATGGCATACGATCATCTAGCCTGACAACGGTCCATCCGACTGGTAGAGAACTCGGGACGCCGATTGTCTCTTGCGCTAATCGTTCCTAGTTTTGTCTGCTTTTCGTCCCAGTCTTTTTCTCGATGCTGCGGAGG
>VBBB01000148.1:13476-23057 GCA_005882955.1 Candidatus Bathyarchaeota archaeon
TTCTCCTGCATCAGAACATCAGTTATCTTCAGTGGATGCTCTGGTATGAGGAGGTTGTCGTTTGAGGCGACGAAGTGCTCCCAGTTGATACCCATGTCGAGTACAGTATCAGCCAAATCCTCATCGGTTACCATAGAGGTCTTCGCCTCGTTAACGAAGCTCTGAAATTCCTCGTCGGGGACTTGTAGGTCGGTTACTGTCCTAATGGGCCTTGGAGTCGTCCCTCCAAGCTCGTGGGCGAGCGTGTATGCGAGAAAGGTGAAGTTTTCGATCTCGGTAAAGTGTTTCATCCGGATTTCTAACGGAGTATCGCCCGGTGGATTGGAGTCTGGAAAGTCTGAGATCTGAGAAACTCCCGTCTGCTGGTCGATGAATCGGAAGACTCTCGACAGTTTTAGCGGGCTTGACTGTCTAATGCTTTCTCTAGAAGATTCTTCTTCGGACCACGAGTCTCTTCCTTTAGTTTCCGCGGCCATGTTTCAATCCAGCTCTTGGTCCTAGGCGGTGTATTCATTTCTGATCTGGAACCCGTGTCTCGGGTCAACGGTACTGCCAGGGCTCTAGTGGGTCCAGAGTTGAGAACTCTGGCGTTTACTCTTGTTTGTGATCGTCGGTAAAGTAACGCATAGAACCAAAAATCTTGGCGGTATCGGCCATCGGTCTTCGCTGGCGCGGTCGGCGGCTTGTGCTCCGCGGTTTCGACGGCGGTTTGGCCATCTCTAGAGTTGGCAATGATGGCATGTCTGGCGCCTTGGCTTGCTTAGACAGGAGACGCCACTCTTTGCTTTCTCTGCGCCCAGTCCCCATTGAACCAAGCAGAGTGAAGGTCCCA
Organism: Candidatus Bathyarchaeota archaeon; assembly: GCA_005882955.1. Taxonomy (GTDB): domain Archaea; phylum Thermoproteota; class Bathyarchaeia; order 40CM-2-53-6; family 40CM-2-53-6; genus 40CM-2-53-6. Next base: position 14,309 of record VBBB01000148.1, read on the forward strand.
AGGGCGAAAACCGACATTGTGACCATAGACAGGAGTGCGTCGGCGAGGATGCTCGTCTGGAGGAGGCTGATCACGTATTGTTGGAAATAAGCGTCATTCAGATATTCTTGGTACATCCAGACTGTAAGCGAGAGGATCGTAGCTGCCTGAGCTAGGATGATGATCTTAAGATAGCCAGGGATCGCTCTGTATGAGTGATTGGATTGCTCAGTTGTAGAGGGTGACATCCGCATAGTTCACTCGCACTTATCGTATGTTGATACTCTTCTGTTCAATCTAAGCAGAACGAAACTCTACTCGAATAATGGAAGTAACTTCTGAGTCTCCATTGGAACTGAGTCTTGAACTCTCAAAGTTACAACATCGAGTTTAAGACCGTTCGCCTTTCTCAATCCCCGTTGAGAATATGTCTCTGACCAAGCAGAGTCTAGTATCGGAAGCCGTAGAGGTTCACAATTCGGCAATGGGCAAGGTGAAGGCGGGAAAGTTCTTTTGCGTCTGTGGACACTGCGACCATCATCTTCAGAGCGACTGTCTCAGCAAAGGTTGCTGGTGTTGCACAGCACAAGTTCAGCTCTCCTAACTCCGACCCATGGCTCAAGCTTCTGTACTCTTCAAGTCGCTGTAAGTTAGCTGAGACTCAAGCTCGAAGACATCATACTATATGCCGAAATTGATAACAACCAGGACCTGCGTCAGCCGGTGAAGCACAACGGTAGCAGTCAGAGGCAGATTGGTGCCCCTACCTTAGCATTTGAGGGAAGAGTCAAGGGATAGCCTGTGCAGCTCACATGGTAGTTTCCTGGTTGCACGAAGATTCGGAAAACTCCAGTCTTCAAATCGCACTGAGTCAAAAAGTCCGACTTACCGAGACTTGGTCGACGTTTCCGTCTGGGCCTCGAACCAGAACGCTGCCTTGAGGATCATGGAAGGCTATGCTACAAGATACAGCGCCGCGATCGTAAGAGATGCTCCTGACGATGCCTGAACGAGGATTGAATATCCGAGAAAGGTCGTGGAGGATCCGGCTTTACGCTATCCAACTACACATTTGCTGGTAGGTAGAAACAGAATATCCGAATGAGCCTAAAACCAAGCCTGCCAGGATGACGGCTGCCAGCTTCCTCAGAGGCGAAGCCAAACGGAATCGAGTAACAACTCTGTTGTGATGCGCCCTTAAGCGTTGAGGATCTAACCTTGCCATATCGGATCATGCAGTGATCGGTCGTAGAATTATCTAGTGATTCTTAGGGTTCGCATGCCCCAGACTCGTTCGACAGTGTAGAGTTTGACTTCGCTGATTATGAGCGGTGTCTTGATCGATTTCATGTTTTGCGGCGTGAATTCCATGTAGAGAGGTATGCCGGGTGTGTTGGTGTAGAGTGCGCGGTCGACCATGTAGAGCCTGTTGAGATCTTGGAGACTGTTGCAGACTGTTGCTTTAATCCGCAGGACCTCCTCACTGATAGTGTCCAGTAAGACCTGGTCTGTATATCCGGAGTCTAAGACTCGCAATTCGCCTATGCCACCTGGGTCAAGCTTCATGTCTCAACCAGCCAGAGCAGATCTAGGAACAGTACTCTACGAGTACCTAGTGCTTCGCCGCTTATAATCCGTATCGCAACCCACGCGTCCCGCGCGTGGAACATCCATCAAACCTCCATGATCTTAAACGATTCCGCGAAAAAGTCAAATGAACAGTGCTGCGACCGAGTAGATAGTTCTTGTCGGGCAATGATCGGTTCGGATACTGGATGGGAATCCTCGGGAGCGTTAGCACTGTGCTATGGCTAGCTCGACGATTTGGCCGAGCCAGGAGGAAGAAAAAAATTCCAAGTCTGAGAAAGCCGAAAACTGATCCTCGTCTTTCCATGCCAGGCTATGAGGTCTACGGCGAAGTGAAGCAGATAATGTACTTGTGGCGCTTGATTCTTGCTAGCCTAATCTCTCTAGTGTTGAGCGCAGGAGCTTGGATCGACGTACCTCAAAACCTATCGGGTCTCGCGTTTTTTGTCGCGTTTACCTTAGCCGCCGCAACGGTCTTCGCATTCTATCTGGGCAATAAACGGATGCCAGTCGCGATAAAGCATGACCAAGAGAATTTGTTGATCACAGGTATCGTGGACTCTGGCGTACTAGTTCCATCAAGAGTCGAATTCGCCAGTCCAACGAGTCTCTACATTGAGCGGCAAGGCCAAAAAGCTAGCCTCAAAGAAGATAGTTCTGTTCTTTGCGTCAGCTGAAGATACCCGCAAAGTAGCCGAGTGGCTCTCAACAAGCGCAGCGCAGGACAAGACGCCACCACTTCCGAGTTAGCTGGGGTTCTTCTCTCTACTCCTTGTGAGTTGTGCTCTCAACCTTTGCTCGATCATATCCGCGTCCGTCGACGAGTCGAAAATCATCCTGATATCTCCGTAATGCCAAAAACCGGTAGCGACGACCAGGATCACCGCGTCAATTCGGTCAATTTTTTTCGGGATTACTTCGAAAATATTCTTCCCAGGATCTACGACGAAACAGATGTCTCTTTCAAACCGGATACGAAATCTCTTGACGTAGGCATATTCCCCTCCTGCTGCAACGACCATTGCCCAGATTCCATCGTCTTCATTCATTCTCCTAGCCAGGACGTCTACTCAGCGAAATGGTTCAAGAAATAGACTTGAGGCAGAGATTCGTAATATTGTTAGAGGCTCATAGTTAGATCCCGATCATCCTTTCTTAGCAGCGACCAAGGCAAATTATCTCTCGCACAGTCCAACAGCCTCACTCTGTCTTTCCAATAGTTATTCCGAGGACGTTGGGCCTCGTTATTTGAAGCAGGGCGAGAGGGTTGCCGCTTGGATCATTGAACCTGTAACATGGTCCTTCAGGAATTTCGAACCGTTCTCCCTCAGGCTTCCAGCCCTTCTGTCGAAGCTCCTTTGACACCGCCTGCAAGTCGTCTACTTGGAAGATCAAGATGCAGCTGGGCGCGGGTCGATGGTCTGCGAGGAGAAGGAGCGGGCCCTCACCGAGTCGAAGAGCGGCGACTCGAGTGCCAAAGCTGAAGATGTCCCAGATCTTCCGAGCTCCCAGGACCTTTGTGTAGTAGTCAACGTCTTTCTGGACATCGGAAGTTCCCATGTAGAGATATCTGAGACGCCCAAACAGTGCGTCCCTCTTGTTAGTCATGAATTCTTCAAACAAAGATTGTACGCGCTGAGTTGAAATGTTTCTCGATCAGAGAGACCTGCGAAACGTTTGTTCTCGTACTAGATACGAAGGAAAATGAGAATCATGATTCTCGCGACCACACCGAGAACCGGAGGCAGGACAAGAACGGTTGCGAGTCGGGTAATGACTCCCAAGTCGAAGGGCCAAGTCTGTATCCTGTGAATATCGCTCTCAATCTGGCGGACAATTGAGATTTCACTGGCCAAGGCGTCTTTCTCGTTCGCGTTCTCGGACTGGTCGGAATGGGTCATGCGATCTTTCAGGCGTTGGACAAGATTGGTATAGCGAGGTGTAATCCAGCTGAGCTCCTGACGTCGAGCCTCTTGGAGCCGGCGATGGATGCCAAGTAGGGGAATTAAGAAGAGAATAACCCCAACTAGTATGAGTCCGCCTAGGATGATCAGGTCGCTCGCGCGAAAGCTTCCCAGTCCAACAGTTACCCCACCGGGAACTTCCACGTTTATGGTGATGAGTTGGAGGAACGTTACTATTATCGGGAAGATGGCGTAGACGCTTACCAGCCTCATCGAGACAGTGCCAAACGGCTTCAGGCCGAGGGTCCGATCCTCCGTGAAGGGTTTCAGTTGAAACGGAAGTTTTCCAGCCCGATATATCGCCAGCATAGAAGAACCGTACGTCCAGAGGAAGAAGGCAAGGATGAGGAAGAAATATGCGAAGACGAGAACGTGGTTAGAGACAGCCCCTTCGAAGCTCAACGGAATAGGCGAGACTAGGTTGATGACTACGAGGAGTATGATCCAGACTATCAAGACTCTTGAGAGTCGAATGGGCGGCGTTCTCAAGCCTAACGCCGTGTTCTCGGGGCTCATCCCCTTCGCATACTCGCTTAATCGGTCCATTCTTGTGGCAATGTATCTCATGGAGTAAAGGAAGTAGAGCATGATGAGAGAAAAAACTAGAGCCTCGTCGAGGATTAGGCTTCCAAATCCCTGCGAAGGAACAAGCACGTATTCTATCGTCGAAAGAATTTTTGTCGGAACGAAACTGACGATGACAGCTCCAAGCCAGAACGGTAGCGTCCTAAGAAACCCGCCAACCGGGAACGTGTTGGGGGCGTGGCCATCGCTCTTCATATTCGTCGAGGGGGTCGAGTCGCTTAGAGAAGAAGCCTTGCCCCTACGAGTGAGGCACGATCGGACCCGAGACGAAGACGACAACAAAAGACCTGCCCAAGAATGGGTTCAAAATTCGTTGAAGTTTTGGCGCCGCCGAGAGGGTTCGAACCTCTGGCCGGGCCCGTCCTGTGGGCTCTCTGACCAACGGGTTGCTGCAGTGGCTTTCTTTAACAGCTTCAGCCTCAGTTTTCAGCTGAGCCCGCTGCTCTACCACTGAGCTCGCGCCCCTGATTGAGGGAACGGCGGCCCGCTTCTAGCCGGCGGCAACGGCAATCCGGAAACTCCGTTTATTAAAGGATAAGGCCAGAAGCCTCCGCGATTCTAAGACCTAGAAACGAACGTTTGGAGTAACGGCATCAGTCAAGAAACCCGACAAGACGAATCACCAGCTTGCCTTCGAAGAGGGAACATTAGTTCTCAACTTTCAGATCTCGAAGAATGCAGCAACTTTTGGATTATCGGCGACGCCAGAGTTGTGGCCAGGACTGCCAATCCTGCAACCGGGTAGAGTTGCGAGCTAACGAGCGCGGAATCAACTCCTGCCTTTGCCAACACCAGTGAGAATTCTCCGCGAGGAACTAGTATGCTGCCGATGAGCAATGGAGTCCCAGTTTTCGCTAGACGTGCACCTAACGAGCCACCGACGAACTTTCCGAAAGTGGCTGCTCCTAGTATGAGTGCTAAAGGAAGCCCTACAGATAGCGCAGCCCCAACATCGATGAGCGCTCCCATGGAGAGGAAGAAGAAGACTATGAACGCCTCTTTCAGGGGCAGAATCTTCTCCCTAACGTAACGAGAATGCTTGACCGGCAGAAAGAATCCCGCCAGCAGGGCGCCTATGCCTGGCGAGAAGCCCAAGTAATCGGATAAGACCCCGAAGAGGAACCCGAAGGAGAGAGCTAGGAGAAATGAGATTTCTCCAACTTCGATCTCGTACTGGCTTACTCGGTTGATGATTCTCGGACCGAGGTACCTGCTGAAACCAAAGGTAGCAAGAAAAAGGAAGCCGGCCTTCCCAGCTACAATCAAAAATGCCGAGGCTTGAACTTGATTTCCACTTGCAAGCTCTGGTGTGAGGAAGAGGAGAAAGACTGCTATTAGATCCTCGACGACCATAACCATCATTATTGTAGCTGCGAGGCTTTCGCCGTGTTCATGGGTCCGGTCTGCGACGATCTTAGCCACGATTGCGGTGCTGCTCAAGCCTAGTACCGAACCTAGGAACAGAGAAGTGCCAAGGTTCCATCCCGCAACGAAACCGGAGAGAGCCCGACTGTGAAGACTACGAGAAACTCTACCGTGGTGAGTACTATGGCTTTTGATCCGACGGTCTTGAGATGGCGAGGATCTAGCTCGAGACCTATTACGAATAGCAGCAGAATTATTCCAAGGGTACTGAGGAAGTCAATGGCTGTTGTGTCTCGGATTAGGCCGAGACCGAAGGGTCCTACGACCATGCCCGCGACTAGCTGTCCCACGATCATTGGAAGGCGTAGCTTGTAGAAAAGTAGACTGAACAGGAGAGCTGCAGCGACCGCGATTGCTAGATCGAATAGAAAACTCGTGGTCAAAAGCGGAGCTTGCCAACGTCCGTTTAGCTAAGGCTAAAGCACTTTCCAGAACACAACGCAAAAGGTCGTCAGAGATTCTCTTGTCGGAGGGCCTTGGAGATTGAGACGAGTTATCGAGTGATCATGAATGAGAATTGTTCATTCGTGGCCGTGACCATTATTATTGTGTAGGGATATCCTGGTTGGAAGACGAACGGGGTGCCGCTGGACGTGCAGCTGGTGGAGCATGCGGACGAAATTAGGATTGTTGCGTTCCCCAAAGCTGTAGGTTGAATAGGAGTGGGGTTGGGAAGATATGGTCCCTGAGCCCAGTTGGCTCTTGTATACTGGTTCCCTGTGTAATCATTGACGTAGTATGACTTGGGTGTTATTGGAGTGGTGCCGATGTCTCTGATGGAAAGGTTCACGACACTATTGTTTGTGAAGGATGCGTACTCCAGGCTAATGGCCTCTGTTGCAACCTTTTGCGGAGTCGCAATTGCGCCGAAAAGGCCGGTCGCGTAAGCGTAGACCATTACGGACGCGACCACGACGATAAGTATCATGAGGACTGAAGCGATAATCGTGTCAATACCGCTCTTGTTCTTGAAAAACCGCCGAAATCGCAAACCGTGAACCTTCGTGTACTAAGCAACGTGTGGAACTCCTCTGTTGAAGCTCGTATCGTTACTGGTGAAGAAAACGCCAAGTTACACTTGCTCGCCGGCTCGGCCACGCCTTGCGCGAACCGCTATCCTGCTTCGTGTTGAAGTGTTTTACTAAACATTAAAACTTCAGATCATAGGAGCACCGGCTTGAGGGCCCGTAGCTCAGCCAGGTTTCACATCAACGGACTGAAAGAGCGGCAGGCTCATAGCCTCGCAAGAGACACCTGACGGTCCCCGGTTCGAATCCGGGCGGGCCCACCAAAATTTTTCGGCGAGTCCAGAAGGGTTTCGAACCTCTCTTCGAAGAGGGTTTGACAAGCTGCACCCTAACCAGCAGACTGTTCGATCTTTCGCCCGGATGGTGGTAGTTGGACCAAGACTGAATCTTGGATCTATCGGCTTGGTTTGCCCATTCATGTACCTGAAGTGGTCTTGGCTGCTTGTTAGCTTTGGACGGTCGTTTCGTGAATCCTGGATTGGCGAGCAGTCTACTAGTTCTGGTTGGACGACGTAGCTTTTGGCGTGGACACGGCCGACCCATGAGGTTTCCCTTGGTGCTTTCCCAAAGAGAACACGAGCACTGTGGTAACGAGGAGCACGATTGGCAATGAATAAGGAGAAAGGTTGTACAGCGAGAGGTATATGCAGCCACCGGAAAGTAGTGCACTAGGATTGCAGGTGGTCCCAAACGGAACGAGAAACACAATAATTACAGCTATCAAGTCTGCAAGGAAGATATAGCGAAGCAGAGGACTAGCTGTCAGTTTATTCAATTGGAACCTAGTTATGCCACCTAATTATGCCAATATAGGGTCGTCGCTGTCGGTCCTGCTCCGAGAGCCCAGCCGCAACTGGGCGAACTGACATGTATTTCGGTACCCCAGGCATTTTGACTCGGCGTAGAGGCAAGATTACTAAATGTTATTGAGCTGGTGTTCGGTAGTTGATTGCAGGAACTCAGTCGGTATGCTTCCAGCACACCGGGCTCGGCGTTTGGTAGCAACGTGGAATCACACCAGCTAAGGTTCGTCGCCTGGCCCTTCGTGTTGTCCTGCGACATTATGTTGTAGAATCCGTTGCTGCAGCCATTCCCCCCACCGCCGCTGTACCACTGGATTTGTCCCGTAAGATAGTCGCCCGAATTTACATTGATCACTGAACTTCTAACGTAGCCGCCAGAATGGACATACCAGCTGGCGAACCACCAATAGTGGCCGCCATCTGAACACCACCAGAGAGTATACTGGGCACAACCCCAAGCAAGCACAGGTTGAATGATAGTGTTGCACCTGCACGATTCCTCCAGGCTGTCAAACAAATAGATCAAAGGATCATTATTATTGGAAGGGGAAGCGGGAACATTCCAGTTATCCTGCAGATAACTATAACCAGACCCATCATAATGAATCGAATTTTCGACCCAGCCGTTGACATCTGGCGGATATGCCGATGTGGACTCAGAGCAATTCATCCGTAGGCGATATATTTCGCCATCCGGATATCTTACAGACGTCGCATTTAGGATCGTACTACCGCTTTGTACCGCTGAAACGCAGTTGGAGGACACAATACCGCCGTTTGGGCCGGGCACGAATCCTGCCTGACCCATAGGAAAATTGACAAAGGCGCTCGACATCAAGGCGGTCAGTGACAACATGACTAGCTCTCTTATGAGCAAGAGAGTGTGCGACCTCTGGTTGTTAGTTCATAACTAAGATGTATTTAATACTTGTGCAAATGCAAAAATCCGAAGCAAATTATGATAGCGTTGCAAGTACACTAATTATTGTAGAACCTTGACGAGCACCTCTCCCGACTGAAGTCTTAGTCGAATTTCCGCCCCGGGGATATGAAAGCGCACCAATAGAATGTTCCAGCTGAGATTGTTCAGGGTAAAAAGGCTCAGACAGAGCGAAGAGCTTTGAGGAAAGCCAGCAAATCCAAAATTAGTCTATATTGGTCATATTTCCCGAATGCAACTGCTAGCCGAAACCTTCATGATTTCAGTGAGTCCAGAAACGGTTTCGAACCGGGAAATGGACTCGCTTCAATTTTTAGCTGGGTCTCGGCGGGCCCACCACGTTAAAACTGAATCTTCGCGGCGCAAGCCCCGAAAGTGATTTGCCTCTGTGAATACTCAACGCAAGAGCTATGCTCGCTTCGGGTGCTGAATATCTAG
>VBBB01000113.1:0-797 GCA_005882955.1 Candidatus Bathyarchaeota archaeon
TTCGTGGCTAAGCCGAATGCGACTGCGAAAGCGCGGAAGGTCAACTCTCGCGCAAAGTTTCGCGTTGCAGATGCGAGAGAGATCACGAGAGTCCTCCAGCGCGAGGAACCGTTCAATGTGGTTCTGAACCTCTGGAGTTCACACGGATACTATGGCGAAGAAGAGGATGTTCGAATGTTCAGCGCTCTCAGGAATCGAACAACACGAAACGGTTTGCTAGTGGACGATACGGTCAACCGAGACTATCTCATCGCGAACCCGCAAGCAAAAACGGTCGACACTGTTGGAGACTTGGAACTCCATGACCGTAGAAAGTTCGACCCAGAGACTTCGTGGCATAAGAGCAACTGGTCTTTCTACATGAGAAGCGGACGAAACCTCAACCTAGAGGCAAAGCTGAGGATTCATCATCGGGTCTACTCGCTACACGAAACTGAAAGCTCTGCTCGAGAGCGCGGGGTGGAGATACGTTAAGAGCTATGGCGAATTCGACCTCGCGCCTTTCAAATCTAACTCTAAACGAATAATTGCTTGTTGTCGAGCCTAACCGTGACTGAGGTGTTGGGTTCTTCGAGTCTCGGGATTCACAGTCCGTGTTTCTCCAGGGGTTCTGCAAGGAGTTCCCGGAATTGTATATGTTTCGCCCTCCCTTCAAACTCGTCCCTTATGAGACGCAGGGTTTCTTTGCAGAGTCTCAATGCTGACCGGTAAACCTTCGAGGTGTCCCGTGTACCCTCTATCCCGAGGGCTAGGGGATAGTCGGTTTCTAGGTGTCGCGGTCTCTTACCAGCTTTCAA
>VBBB01000113.1:830-1302 GCA_005882955.1 Candidatus Bathyarchaeota archaeon
AAACGTCGTTCAACACGATAACGGCTCTCTCTGCGCAATACGCTATGATCCGAGCCGAATGTCTCGTCATGTAATCATCTTGTTTGCGCCAACCGTTTCTCATCTTGCCCGAATACTCGATTATGTTGTGGTACATGTCCCAGAGAGATTTTTCCAAGACCTGATGCGAGGGCTTCGCTCTCCTCCAGCGTAGCAGAATCATGCTAATCATTCCCTTGGGATCGTAGAGGACCTTGGTTGCTAACGCGCTGCCACGAGCCCAAAAGAAAGCTTTCGGATCAGTGAACTCCTTTTCCAACTCAGCAATCCTGAGAAATCCAACTCCAACGTAGATGTCTCCGTCGAAATAGGAGAACTCTGAGGGCTTCCTTCCACGATTTATCACAGCTAACATGTCGATGTCGCTGAAAGGTCCCGGCTCTCCCCTAGCGACGCTTCCGAGAACCAGAACTCCAATCACGCTCGGGTATTC
>VBBB01000113.1:1419-5161 GCA_005882955.1 Candidatus Bathyarchaeota archaeon
TAGCTACTCGCGAGGTTACTGCCAAGGCGATTGTGAGCGAGACTGCGATCAGAAACCAGCCGACAACAGGAGACCAGTAGGGTAGGGTCGGGGTGCTGCCCATGGCGTCTCGTATGAGAAGGGCGGCATTGGTTGTCGGAATCGCGTATGTTACTAGCAGAATGTTGCGTGGAAGAATCTCGGCCGGGTAGAAGACTGGCGGTAGGATTCCGACGAGGACACTTAGGAGTAGTCCTGACTGCCATCCATTTCGCAGATTTGAGGTGAAGGTTGAGACGAGGTAGCCTATTGCGGATGAGAAGAGCCAGACTCCGACTAGGGACAACAGGACGATGGGGAGAGCGATGAGGGGAAGTCCGATGTAGACTAGTAGTGGCAATAGGACGACTAATGCGGGGGAGGCGAAGAATAGTCCGGCGAATGCGATACCTAGCAGGTAGCCTAGCTGGTTGACTGGGCTCGCGACGAAAAAGTCCTGCAGCTTCGTCTCTAATCTATACCACGTTGCGTCCCCTGCGAGTCCAGTGCCGACAGTTGAAAGAACCAGCAAAAGTGAGCCGATTACTCCCAGCGCGAAGGATCGTCCGCCCGTTGTGACTGTTATGATGAAGAGTAGGCTGAACGGAGTAGCGAAAAGCCAGACAAGGCTCAGCAGGTTTCTTCGGAGCCAGGTTATTGAGAGCATGTAGCCTATGACGACCGCGGCTCGGAACTGTTTTGCACCGCTCATTCCTCGGCCCTCCCGACGAGGTCCACGAACAGATCCTCCAATGACACTCTTGCAAGGCCTACATCAGAACCGCGCTTCAATGCTTCATCCGCCATCTCTCTTCCCAGTCGATCGTCTGTTAGGACTCTGAATCGCTCCGCCAGTTTCACAACTCGACCATAATTGCTCAGTTCTTCCTCGGAAAAGGTCGAACCCACAATGTCGACACGGATCCGTTCTTTCACGTTCCGTAGAAGCTCTGCTGGACTCCCTGACAAGACCATTTTTCCATGATCAATTATCGCAACGTTGTTGGACAGTATCTCGGCCTCATCAATGTAATGAGTCGTCAATAGTATGCTTCGTCCCTCCTTCTGGATCTCGTTGAGAACGCCCCATATTCTACGGCGGGTGACCGCGTCAAGTCCCAGTGTAGGCTCGTCAAGAAAGATGAGCTCTGCGTCGGTCGCCACGGCCATCGCTACGCGGACCCGTTGTTTTAATCCACCGGACAGCGAGTCAGCAGGCTGGTTGCGGTATTCTGTCAGCTCCAACCGCCGTATCGTTTTCTCTGATCTCTCGTGTGCCTGGTTCCGCGACATGCCCCGGGCTAGGAGTGTCAAATAGACGTGGTCCCACGGCGTCAAGGGTCCTATCGTGCTGCCCTCTTGAGGTACGACCGCGATCTTACTCCTGATCTGTAATGGCTCATCTCTGACATCATGTCCCAGAACTGAAATTCTGCCCTTGCTCGGCATCAGCTGCGTTGCAGCGATTCTGAGAAACGTGGTCTTGCCCGCGCCGTTGCGGCCGAGGAGGGTGAAAATCTCGCCGCGACCAATTGTTAAGGTGATGTCTGAGAGAGCTTGTGTCCTAGAACGGTGGTAGATCTTTGATAGAGACACGGCTTCTATTACATTCAACTATAGATCCTTCCATCTAATCCACCGCTATCTGCGGACCCTACTACCCTCGGTTGAAGGCGAAAACAAGTCTGGATTTCAGCTTTTGCCTATGGCCCGGCCCCGGGTCCCTTGGATTGACGCGCGAGAGTATTCTGCACGCAAGCTCGCTGATTTTTTCTTTAATAGACACAGTGTCTTTGAACATTTCTGTAGATGTTAGTGGAAACTGGTTATGCTGATGTGGACGGTGGCAGACTGTACTACGAGACGAGCGGAAAGGGTCCCGCGCTGGTCTTGATACATGCTGGATTCTTGGACAGTCGAATGTGGGACATCCAGTTCCAGCTATTTTCAGAAAACTACAGAGTCATCAGGTACGACGTTCGCGGTTTTGGCAAGTCTGACGTCGCACAGACGAAATTCTCCGATTACAAGGATCTCCGCAGAATTCTCGATCATCTCGAAGCAAAAACGGCCTCTCTGGTAGGCGTGTCTAACGGAGGGAGGATAGCCTCCGATTTCGCCGTCGAATACCCGTCAATGGTAGACCATCTAGTCCTTGTCTCTCCGGGAATGAGCGGCTACAAGTTCTCCGGTCCAGAAGAAGAGAAGCTATGGGAGGAGTTTGACAAGCAGATGAAACCTCAGGAAGAAGCGGACCGAGAGGGTAGAGCGGCAGACGCAGTCGAGATGGACGTAACCGCATGGGCCCCCGCCCAGACACTAGCCAACCGAGAACGCATTACGCAGATCGCAATGGACAACTTTCATGTCCATGTTGAGAATCCATGGAAGCTTCAGGTTCCTCCCGAGCCGCGAACCTGGGAGCGTCTATCCAATATTCGCGTTCCAACCCTCTTGATTATCGGTGATAGAGATGTTCCCGCGCAGATACTCATGGTCGACAACATTCACACTCACATTCCAGGCTCCAAGAAAGTGCTCATCCAAGGGGGGGATCATATTGTTAACATGTCGAAGCCTGACGAGTTCAATAGAACAGTCCTCGAATTCCTAAGAACGCAAACCCAAGAGATACAAGCATAGCTTCTGCCTGGACCGAGGCTGGATAATCAGGTCAATCGAATGGTCCCAGCCGGCTCAAGCTGCCGGTGACAACATGACCATATGAGAACAACCGAGTCGGATGAGCATCATGGGGAAAATACACAAGGTCGAGAAGTTCTTCGATGTTATGATGAGCTTCGCCACCCTCGTTGGTTTCGCAAGCACAGCATATCTTGTCTGGATCTTCCTCAACACTCCACCGACCATCGTCGTATCGACAACGACCGTAGGGGCCCCCGGCATCGTCGGGTATCCGGTACAGACATACGTCATTCAAGGAGTTCCATTCTTCTGGATATTTACAAGTCTGATTTCTCTCTCAGCAGGTCACACTTATCGAGCTGCCAAACACTTGATCCTGACCTTGGCAGGAAAACACTACTTCCCACACGCTCCACACCTCATGAACACTCAACCAACCCCAACACCAACCGCACCAAGACTAAGACAAACAGAGCCCAGCCAGTAAGGCAACCATACCAGTCGGCTGGCAACTCTTCTGATCTGAGTGTCGAGCAGCTTAGGCCCAAACATTATTCCCGGCCGTTTCACCCTACTCCACCGATGAATCCGCTATTGGATGTTCGCAACGTCGACATGACTGGCAAAGTATGCCTGATCACGGGAGGTAATTCTGGAATAGGCAAAGCCACGGCATTAGGTCTGGCCAAACTGAACGCCTCAGTTGTGATAGTCTCTCGGGACAAGGACAAAGGCGAAGCGACGCTCATTGAGATCAGGGCCAAGAGTGGTAACCGAAACCTCGACGCTATGACAGCGGACCTGTCGTCTCAAGACTCCGTCCGCGAACTGGCTCACGACTTTACTGGTAGATACAAGAAGCTCCATGTTCTTATCAACAACGCCGGGATCTTCTTGCCCAGGCGGGTCCAGACTGTCGATGGACTCGAGGCAACCTTTGCTACAAACCATCTGGGACACTTTCTCTTGACCAATCTACTCATGGACGTGTTGAAAGCCAGCGGACCGTCACGAATCATCAACTTAACATCATCAGCACACTACGGGACGGAGATAGACTTCGAAGATCTTCAGGGCG
>VBBB01000114.1:0-1473 GCA_005882955.1 Candidatus Bathyarchaeota archaeon
CGAAGACGATTTTTTCGCCGGACTTCTCGACTATGCAAGGCAAGACCCATCCGAGGCCCGACTCATCCTCACCGTGTGGCTGTGGGGGAGGGAAACGGATAGTTGTTTTTCCAAACTCGAATGTTCGGTTGTCTGCAGTCTCGAATTTCTCAGTCCACTTTTCGGCGGACTGCTTGAACATCCAACCCCGACGCCGCTGTGCCGTGTTGATGTTGCTTCGAAAGTCCTTGGCGAGGACAATCTTACCACTGTACGTCTTCTCTGACAGTTCAGGTGTGCTTCCAAGCCAGACAGGGTCAAGGTAGTTTGGGGTGTGATGATCGTTATGATAGTGAGAAATCGTTATGACCTTAGCCTTGGCCGCGGCCTCGTTGATTCTCTCGCGAGCCTCATCCCTCGCTCTGAACTCTCGAGGATGAGGCATCAATCGGAACCTGGGACCCAGAGCTACCCCGGCATCTAACAGAACGGTCACGTCCCGAGTGCGCACCAGAGTACACATTGAACGGACGCCGAGGCTTTCGAACGCCAAGGGCGTGACTGTTATTGGAGCCGAGGACGAGTTCTCCCAATATCCTCAAGATCAAAGGTCTGTAGATTAATCGCACTATGCGCCATTTTCATAGATGTGTAATTGTCACCGAGTTTGTTACGGCTTGGTTGGACTCAGTTATTATTCCCCTATCGCCAAACGTTCGAAGAGAGTTAGCCTCCGAATTGTCGCAACGAGTGTCTGACCCGAATCACCCTTACTGTCACTATTGTGAGGAGTCGACTTATCATGAGTACGACCCATACTTTCACGCTTGGGTCTGTCAGACTTGCTTCGGGGGAATGATTCGTGTGGACAAGAAAGACCCGCTCTCAGTCATACGAGCAGAACTAAACAGTCTTGCGCTGCACGTCGCCAAGAGCGGCTATAATGCAGAGGTAAAGGGGAAACTTAGAGAAGCTGCTGCGCGACTTCAAAAGCTCGCGGAACAGCCGTAGACCGCCCTTCTGTTTACCGACAATTATTGCCGGGGTCCAGACTTACAACCCTAGACTTTCATTCCGGAAATGAGACGTCAAACATCTGTCTAACAGAACGGTTTTATTCATTCATTGCCATCCCCGAAATCGGGTCCGATGACTTCTCTGGCCCAGCGGACACGTCCTAAGGGACTGGATGAAGTGGATCTTGAGACCCTTAACTACGGGCAAGAATGAGCGAGGACCCATTACATCGGAACCACCCAAAAACACCAACCGCATGACCGTGAGACCAGCGGAACAATGAAGCAAGAAACCGAGAAGCTAGAAGCAGTCTCTAGCAAAAGATGGCTAGTCCTCGGCTCAGTCGTGACCTCCCGCGTTATCTACACCATCGACTGGTTCAACATCGCCCCGCTACTCGGTGCGACGGGTCTCATCGCTCTCGGACTAAGCATTGATCTGCCGTCTCAAGGGCTTCTCACGTCTTCATTTCTACTG
>VBBB01000114.1:1511-2446 GCA_005882955.1 Candidatus Bathyarchaeota archaeon
TCCCGCAGGAATCGTCTCGGCGAGATGGGGGCCGAAAAACACTTCTCAACTAGGAATGTTGATTCTTTCACTCTCTGGAATAGGAGAAGGACTCTCACCGAACTTCCCGGTACTTCTAGTGTCAAGATTCCTGCTAGGACTTGGAGCTGCCCTATTCTTCGCACCTGCGATAGGGATCCTCACACCCTTGTTCCGGCAAGAAGAGGAGGGGCTAGTCTTGGGTCTCTACAATAGCTGTTTCAACATTGGGGGAGCGATCGGGCTGTTCGGCTGGGTCATAGTCACGGACTTCCTCGGCTGGCGATGTGGCCTGGTGCTAGGTGGCGTCATTGGTGTGATCTCGGTCTTGATCGGACAGGTTGTTATTCCTCGCGACAAGGTGATCCCGCGAACTCAAAGGCGATCGATGGGACCCGTTTTCAGGAATCGAAACATCTGGCTCATTGCTTTCGGAGTCCTAGGTTTCTGGGGGGCGATCTTTTCGTCGTCGACCTTTCTTGAAGCCTACACGAAGGATGTCTTCGGAATTTCCCCGTACATTTCAGGCTTGATGGCTTCAACAATCATGTTCGCAAGCATATTCGGCGGACCATCTGGAGGCTACTTGTCCGACCGACTCAGAAGGCGAAAGATCTTCATCCTAGTTCCAGGAATGCTTGGGTCTCTTGGAATAATCCTGTTCGGGGTCTCTCAGCCGCTTGAGCTCTGGTTCCTCATACCTCTCGTCGGATTCCTCGATGCCATCGTATTTTCCACGATGTACGCTAGCCCTAGCCAGTATCCGGAGGTCGGCCACGAGTATGCGCCTCTCGGAATAAGCATCATCAACTCTGTCCAGATACTCGGCAGTTTTCCAATCCCAATAATCTTCACATTTCTTGTAAACACTTACGGGCAAAACTACACCCCCGGTTGGTTTTTCATGGGAGGCTTGG
>VBBB01000114.1:2471-6201 GCA_005882955.1 Candidatus Bathyarchaeota archaeon
CAAGCTAGTCTGTACAACTCGTCTTGCGGTACCGCGACGAGATCCATTTTCTTGCCGTCCCTTAGGATAAAGCGTCCCTTTGTGCGGACGGTCGCTTGGCCAACCTCTGAGACTCTAACTCCCCGATTTCTCAGAGCCTTCATCACGGTCCCAACACTGTTCGGCGCGATAGCTACAAGTAGGCACCCAGAACTCATCAGCTTCAATGGATCCAAACCTAGCTTCGAGCAAATCTTCAGGGTTTCCGTCGCCACAGGAATTCTATCCGCCCATACTTTGATGCCCAGACCCGAAGCTTCAGCCAATTCCCACAAACCGTTCAAGACTCCGCCCTCAGTCGGGTCGTGCAAGGCGTGGACCCCTGATATCATCGAGATGCTCATTGCTTCTTCGACTATGCTGATCTGTTTCACGAAACTCTGAGCCTTCCGAATCGTTTCGGCTTTGACCCTCTTCAGCTGTCCCGAATATTCGGACGCGAGGATCGCGGTCCCCTCAATCCCTGCAGTCTTTGTCATGAGTATCCGGTCACCGACGCGCATGTTGGATGAGCTGAGGACTCTACCTCGAATCTCGCCTATCATGAATCCCGCAATGAGCGGTCGGTCCAGATCGTGTGTCACCTCAGTGTGTCCGCCAGCGTCCGTGATTCCTAGACTTCGTGACGCTCGATCGATTCCGCTCATTATTCGAGCTAGTTCTTTCTCACTGGTGCCAAGTGGGAGAAGCAGCGTGCACACGTACCATACTGGCTTGGCTCCAGTCACAGCGATATCGTTGGCGTTAATGTGAACGGAGTGTTCACCAATGTCATTTGTCGTCCCAGTGACCGGATCAGCCGTCAAGACAACGAGTTTCGTTGCAAGCCTCACAACGGCGGTGTCTCGGCCAATTCCGGGTCCAAGAACGAGCCTTGGATTCCGTTTGCCACCGTGAGAATAAACGGCCCTAACCATAGAGTCCGGCGGAATCTTCCCGACCCGAAACGAACGAGAACCGCTGGTTCTTCGCATCGATCTCTTATCGAGCACACTCACTTTAGAGGTATTGCTCACGCAGGAATCAAACCCATCAATCTATTAGTGCGAGACGCAAAGTATGTAGACCGTGCAGCAAGAACGCTACGCTCTTCTAGAGTTCATCAAAGATGTCGATGTTGCTGTAAGGGGAAATTCGTCTGAGTCGGAGATTCTTCTGCACCTCAAACCGGTCCTAGAGAGGTTGGTAAGTTCGCCCGCCTCCGTCCCAGCTAAAGCCTTCAATCCGCGCAAAGACAGGTTTGCGATGAATCTCATCCAAATGCCAGAGGACGAAGCATACTCGATCATCGGCGGAGTCTGGCACCCTGGCCAAACTACCCCGATTCACGACCATCTCACGTGGGCCATGATAGGAGTCTACGAAGCTGAAGAACGAGAAGCGCTCTTCCGTAGAGTAGACGACGGCTCCAACCCGAAACTAGCGAGGATTCAGCAGGTGAGCGAACGAGTCAACAAGAAAGGACACGTGACAGTCCTAGGTCACAGTGGTATACACCGCGTTGACAATATCTCCCTCAAACCCACTACGAGCGTGCACATCTATGGTCGGGATATCGGAAATGCCGAGCGCCATAGCTACGACCCAATTACGGGCGAAATTAGCCGTTTCGTCTCGGGATACTGCAACGTCTTGCGTGATAATGAGAGATTCTAGCCCTCGAAGGTCACCTGGGTCACCAATACGCCCGAGCCTGAGGTCCCATCATTAAACTAGGCTGGCGTATGGTTTATCTCGGAATGAATTACACCTCTTCCCACTCGGAATTTGATCTGAAATGTCGCAAGAGATACCTGTCATAATCCTGAGAGAAGGAACCCAGAGATCTAGAGGAAGAGACGCTCAAAGAAGCAACATTATGGCCGCCAAAGTCCTGGCGGAAACCGTCCGTTCGACAATAGGCCCACGCGGGATGGACAAGATGATGGTCGGCAGCATAGGAGACATCGTCATAACGAATGACGGTGCAACCATCATGAAGGAAATGGACGTTCAGAATCCTGCAGCCAAGATGCTCGTTGAGGTCGCTAAGACCCAGGACAGCGAAGTAGGAGACGGAACCACAACCGCTGTCGTTCTAGCTGGCGAGCTACTTTCCGGCGCTGAAGGACTCTTGGATCGAGATGTTCACCCTAACGTAATCATAGACGGCTACAGAGCGGCCGCAGAGAAGGCTCAAGAAATTCTTGATGATCTAGGCGTCAGCATCAAACCTGACGATGATGAGGAACTGAAACGGATCGCCCTCACCTCACTTAACACGAAAGGAATTTTTGGCTCACAGGAGCATTTCGCGGACTTGGCCGTCGAGGCTGTGAAAGATGTGATGGAAAAGAGCGGGACCAAGATTACTGCAGATATCGACTTCATCAAAGTAATGAAGAAGCATGGAAAGAGCCTCTCCGACACTGAACTCGTCAGCGGCCTCGTCATCGACAAGGAAATCGCCCATTCTCAAATGCCTAGAAGCGTAAGCAACGCCAAGATCGCGCTACTCAATGCCAAGCTGGAAATAGAAAAGACAGAGATGGACGCAAAGATCAACATAAACAGGCCCGAGGAAATGGAGCTCTTCCTTCAAGAGGAAGAGAATCTTCTCAATGCGATGGCTCAACAAATCGCCGATAGCGGTGCGAACGTTCTATTCACGGAGAAGGCAGCTGACGATGAAGTCCTATCAATTCTAGCGAAAAAGGGAATTCTCGCAGTGAAAAACGTGAGTAGCGGAGACATGGAAAAACTGGCAAAGGCAACAGGCGGAAGCCCCGTCGGCACTCTGAAGGATCTCTCAAAGGCAAGTCTAGGTCAAGCCAAACTTGTGGAAGAAGTGAAGATCGGTGACGACAAACTCGTCTATGTTCGAGAGGCAAAGAATCCGAAGGCAGTAACAATAATGATACGCGGCGGGTCAGAGCATGTTGTGGACGAGGCGGAAAGATCCCTACACGACGCGCTTTGCGTAGTCAGGAATGCGCTTGAAGATGGCAAGATAGTCGCGGGCGGAGGCGCCCCCGAAGCGGAGCTTTCCAAGCGACTGAAAGATTTCGCAACCAAAGCTGGTGGGAGGGAGCAGCTCGCGATCAGAGCCTTCGCGGACGCTTTGGAAGCGATACCCGTTGCCATCGCTCAGAACGCAGGAATAGATCCCATCGACATAATGGTTGATCTCAGAGCTAAACACAACACTCCGGCTAACAAATGGTTCGGAGTTAACGTGTACACAGGAAAGACCGCTGACATGTGGAAGCTGAACATAGTCGAGCCGCTGCGAGTGAAGAAACAAGTTGTAAGATCAGCTACAGAAGCCGTAACAATGTTGCTTAGGGTCGACGACGTAATCGCATCAAAGGGCGGTGGATCCGGCGGTGGCGCTGGCGGTCCTCCTGGAGGAATGCCTCCGGGCATGGGTGGCGGTATGGGTGGCATGCCGCCCGGCATGATGGGCGGAATGTAGCCGACACAAAGCTAGCCTAGAATTCTGGCCTGGACAGTATTCAAACCCAAGACGCGATTACGCAAAGCACTTCGTGGGATTTGGACCCAGGTTTACCAGTACATATGAGCGCACCGGCTAAGCCGTTTTGATAACCTCTTCTGAGTCCGTAACTTGGGTTAAACCCTCGGGCATGGGAGCAAATGCAACTTCAAACCCCTTTCTCTCCATTCGGCATCGTCCTGGAACTGTGTTCAG
>VBBB01000114.1:6271-8777 GCA_005882955.1 Candidatus Bathyarchaeota archaeon
ATTAGCCCAGATGTCAGAGTTCTAAGGGTTGAAGTTTGAAACATAAGTATTCTTGAGGAACCCACCATTCTCCCTCCCGTCTAGCGGGGGTCTCCCCAAGTAAACCGAAGAAAGCTCTTGGGAAGCCACGCTAATTGCCGAACCCCGGCCGGTGGTCGGTGGTCCGGGGAATCGGTTTTAGAGTGAGCCTGAGTTGATGGGCTTCTCGCACAAAAGCGGGCATTCTCTCTGAAGAGCGAGGATCTTGGAACAGCCCGGGGCTAACGGTCGGGAAACTCGTAGTGGTTCGCATTGTCTTTTTGCCTCTTTGTTACTACCATGTAATAGGTGTTACTTACTTATAAGCCTTCTTTAAAAATAGCCATACGTCACATCAGCAGAATAGGAAGCCAGATCAGGCTCGTCAGTCCGTAGGCAGTGGGGCCAGCGTCCCTGATACTGTATGGCAGATTCTGACCAGGAACCATTCCATTGAAGATGAAGCTACTGCCGATTTTGCTTCCTTCTCCTTTAAGTCTTGAGCTGTCCACCAATTTCGACGAAACGTTTCTTCACAGCCTCCAAGAANNNNTTCAATGGGCTGGTCCTTCCGGCCTTCGTAAACGCCACTTCGCTTGACGGAGAAGGACGAATAAGCTCCGCCGTTCTCTCCATTCTCCTTTTTTCTCTACTACTATTAGCATCGCTTAAATCTCAGATCCATACCATCTTTCTTCGAAAATGGCAGACGAGATTTCTCCCGTGTCTTGCGTGCCATGCGGCGTCGACCTAGGCTTGGCTCCGCCCGGTACACTTGTCCGATGCTGGAAATGTAGCCAGTGGATTCAGGTGCGGGCACGAACTATTGAGCTACGAACTATTGAGCTTGGTGAAGCGTTGTGGCGGCAGTAGGCATCAGCATGTTGGTCGGCGTTGCGGTAGACCGTGCACGCAAAACCTTACGTGGCTTAATGAACTCTCAATAGTCTCCTGGGCAAGGATTTCCCGGAGTATGACCGGGTCCACTTTCTGAGTAATCGTCAAACTATGGCTGAAAAGGCGATTCAAGATCTCCAATCTTGACTACTTGGAACTCGTTGAAGGAGGATGGAAAGCCGATAAGGGCGTCTGGATATGCTGGGTCCCGGCTTCGATCCATAATACTGGCCGAATACACCGGGCTGACAGTCTACTGTCCGCAGTGAATTCAAGACAGTCCAGCAAATGTCCACTCCACGGGGCAGAGTGAAGTCTCTACAACGTTAAAGTTCTGGTTTTCTTTTCAGCCCTGGGCTCTAGCTTGGGGAGTCTTATTGCAAGTATGCCTTCAGACATGCTTGCTGACACTTTTTCAGCGTCTACGCTTTCGGCAAAGCCTATCTTTCTGCGGAATGTGGAGAAAGCTCTTTCTCGATGCAAGTAGGTTTTTCCCTGTTCCTCCTTCTCCACGTCAGATTCAGCACTCAGTGACAACTCGTTCGGCCCTACATCAATTTTCAAAGTTTGCTTCTTTAACCCTGGAACCTCTGCCTTTACCACATACTCGTTGCCTGAGTCGATAACGTCAACGTAGGGTACTCGCGTCGGCAGCTCAATTTCAACAGGCCATTCGAATCCTCTGAAGGGATCCCAGGGGATCAGGCGAAATGGTTCTGACAGTTTGTTGAACTCTTCAATCCAACTAGGTTGAGGCTCTCTAACAACAAGAGCAGGCTTCTTCTTTGTAGCGGCATGAGCAGGTTTCTTCCTTGTCTTCTTGACGGATAGTGTCTGAGCTTTCTTTTTTGACATTGCTATAACTTCAAGATTCCGGGTGCTGGAGGTTCTTATATGATTTCATGCCCTTCACTATCGACACGATCGACGAGCAAGTCGGAATGCCGCGTGTTTACAAGAGGTTCTTCGCCGTAATTCCCTCTTGCCGGCAATGTTGTATGTGTCAGTCTTCCCCGTCGAGCCGGCCCGTGTTCAAGATACGCCGGGTTGGGGATCCTCTGAATACCAGTTTGACTTGGCAATCGTTTGATCCGCACGCGTCATTGGAGAAATCAACGAGAAAAGCGAGTGATCTGACGTGAGCATGCATTTCAAGGGTCAGGACTTCCATTCTTCCATTTGATTAGGGCCGTGGATTTCTCGTTGTAGAACATCATAGGCGAGGGGTCCGTCCTTGTCGTCAACGACCATTATGATGTCGCCGTAACCTAGGAACGCATCCAGTATGTTTACGCCGTTTCTGAATAGTAGTTCAGTGATGTAGGATGCTATTCCTGGAGTCATCTCGGCGCGGGGCGACAGGTTGAGTATCAGCTTGGACACGTTCGCCTGCGTCACCGCCTCCTTAAGATGCTGCATTTTCTTCTGGACGAGAGCGTAATCCTCTTCAGGGAGAATCAGTTTGATCGAGTTTGAGAGAGGGAAGATGTGAGGGAACTCTGAGAGCTGGGCTGCGATGTCTGACAATTCTTTGACTATTGCTGAAAACTGAATTCTCGGGGCTCTTATCGTCACGTCTACTATGCCGCTT
>VBBB01000149.1:0-4300 GCA_005882955.1 Candidatus Bathyarchaeota archaeon
TGCTAACTTTCGACAAATCTTTCTGTTCCTCCTCTGAGAGCTTCGACATCACAATCCCATCTGTTACGAGAAAGGCGATCATGCTCTTACCATGCAAATAGCAGAGGCATCCCATCATCTCCCTGGTCGAGACTCCTGGCCACTGCAGAATCTCCTCTTCCAGTTCGTCTCGAATCTGTCCCATCTTCTCTGGATCGAAGTACTTCATTCAACCAACGCGATCATTAGCCTGCCTATGTTAGGCTGACGCGGGACACGATTCCAGAAGCGCTCGCCGAGAACAAGCGCAGAACAAGCCCTGATTCCGAATCAGGGCAGGCGATTTGAGATCGCGACTTTTTCGCGTTGACCTCTACGCTTAATCCGCGATCTCGAAAACGTCGGATCTACGCATTCCGGGCCCTGAAGCGTGAGACTCGCCCAGAACAGTTTCATCTGGCGGGACCCCCCTCTGAAAAATCTCAAAAGCAGTTGATCCCCGCGACACAGAGTGCGAGTTTGGAAGTCCGAGTCGCCCGGCCGTGGCCCACGTACCCGTCTACGTTTGATTCGTGCTACGAATTAGTGGCTATGTGCAGGTATGTTTGTGCCATGTTGTATGGGTCTACGTAGGGCTTGACCTCTACCTTGGTGAATCCGTTTTTCTTCAGCATGTACTCGATGATCCATGGTGCCCAGAGGTAGGTCTTGTAGGAGTCGTGTCTTGTTCGGCTGTAGTAGAGTCGTTCGAAGTATCCGTGTCTAGCGTTGAGGTTACGGTGAATATTGAAGACTGGGCGGTTCTAGGTTGTGTGTCATTGCGTCCTTGTATTGTGGTAGGATTCTGAAGATCAGATCCGACTGGTCAATCAGGAATGTCCCGTTCTTCGCAAGGAGTTTCTTTACTCCGCTTATTGTCTGGTCGAGGTCGAAAATTGCAATGTGTGGAAGCGGCTGTCCCAAAACAGTTACTAGATCAAACTTGCCACCGACCAGCTCTGATGGCTCTCGGACGTCACCGCGGATCACGCGAAGTTTCAGTTTTCTCTTCTTCGCCTCTCGCAGACCCTTAGACAATAGTCTCTCTTGCAGGTCAACACAGGTTACGTCGGCATCGTAGACCTTCGCGAACGCTATTCCTTCAATACAAGACCCAGCCATCAAGCAGAGAATTCGAGGTTTCTTCGGAAGCACTATCCCGGCGAGGTTCAGTAGCCCGGGAAGATTCTTGACCTGAGCCTCAAGACGCTCCTTACCCGTCTTCGTATCTAGTCTGTAAGCGTTCAGCTCGTCGAAGCCGTAAAGCCAGTCAAGACTCAAGACATGTCAGGCTGGAATCTCTATCGGTTGCAGTAATGAGGATTTGCGAGACACAACCTCCCGAACTGCCCCGTTTTCCATCTCGATAACAGTGTCCGCCTCCACCTCTAGATCGCCCACGTGGCTGATGAGGAAGATCTGCTTGAAGTTCTGGGACAATTCGCCGTGCATCAGTGCGAGTATTCCTTCTCGACGGACCTTGTCTGAGCTTCCGAGAGGCTCGTCTAGGAATAGAAACTCGGGATTACGTCCCTTAGCTTGAGGGATCAATGCAAGCGCGAAAGCCAGCCTCATAGCTAGCAACAACTGGTCCTCTGTGCCGCCCGAGAATACTTCCTTCGGCCGAAACTCTCCAGCCTCCGGATCAAAGACCCTCACAGTGTAATCGTCTTCTAGCTGGACTGCTTTGTATCGGCCAGATGTGATCACTGGCAGAATCTGGCTCATGTACCTCTCGACCTGAGGCTTGACCCGGTTCCTCAACGATTCAGAAGCCTGCTCGAGTCCCTTGATAGAATACTTGACCACTGCCAGCTGCTTCTGTAAGAGCAGTACTTTCCGTTTCTGCTCGTCGACCTGCTCCTCAAGATCTTTGTTTTCTTCTAGGAACTGTTTCAGCTCGATGATGCGCGTCATCGACTCTTCGATCTGAGTTTTGATCCGGGACACTGACTCGTTGAGACTGTCGCGCATCTGGCTCGCCTCGTCAAGCAGCTCCGCCGAGAACTCAACTCCTTGAGGCAGAGAAGGAAGCAGTGTTTTCTTGAGTTTCTTCTCGACCATGGCGATGTCGAGCTGGGCTTGGGCGAGCTGTCGTTTCAGCTCGGGCTCTTCTCCCAGTCGTTTCTGGAGCATGTTGACCCGTTCTGTTACGGCGCTGAGTGATTGCTTGTCTTGATTGTAGATCGAGGATGCTTGTTCCACGACCTCTCTAGGATCAGTCAGACCTTGCAGGTAGCTAGAGTATGATTCGATGGAGGCTAGGATCTGCAGAATCTGGCTGGACCCTTGTCTGATCGTCGCGTCTGCGATATCTCGATCTTTCTTGACTTCTCCTAACTCGTTCTCCCAAGAGACGAGCAGTTGAGCACTAGCTAGGCGGTCTTGTTGCTGCTTGGATGCTTCGGCTTGTTGCGATAAAGAGACGATCTGTCGAGTTAGCAGAAGAAGGAATACAACCGCGAGAGAACCTATGGCGATGGTCAGTGCCACGGGGGCCAGTATGAAGGAGAGAATCGCTCCCGTGCCGAAGGCGGCCGTTGCAATCAGGTAGGACCAGATTCTCCGAGGCTTTTCTGAAGAGAAGAGCCGCGATTCGTCTGCAATAGTAACTTTCTTGTTTGTCTCGGTAATCTGCGCTTGTAATCTCTGTTCTCGATCTTCACACTGTGCTATCTGAAGCTCAGCGCTCCGAACCTTTTCGAGAACCTCTGAGGCTCGTGTTATTGCTTTCTCTGCTTCGGCAAGGTCGCCATACTTCTTGACCTCTGCCTCAGCTCTTCCAAGCTCTGACCGTTGTGTGTCGACGCTGGCGAGTTGTTGCTGGAGATTGTCTGTGAGGAGGCTCTTGTCTTCTATCTCTCGCTGTAGAGAGTCTCGTTCTTTGACCGCTTCTCCATACTCGTTGAGCGTCTTGTATAGAGTGTCGGTTTCGTCGTTGTTGATCCTTCTTGAGCTTCTCGGCCTTTACATTCAGATTGTCTAGCTGAACGCTCGTTTCCTTGTACTCGTTGAGCTGCTCGTTGAGAGTCTCGAGACGCTGCCTCTCGACTGTGAGGTGTCCCGGGGTCCTACTCGTCCCCTCAATCCCGTTCCGCTCGTTATCGAGCTGATCTTGGACCTTGTTGAAACTCTCGAGGTTGAGAAAGACATTGATAACTTTCCTACGATCATCGAGCCGTTGTTTGATCAGCCGCTCAAGATCCTTCTGAGCGACAACACTACTCGCAACAATCTCGTCGTACGTTATCCCTCCTAACAACCGCTCGATCTCGCCTGTAACGTCTTTGACAGAGTTCGCGAGCGCCTTTGTGGTACCGTTAGGCCGCACCTCAACAAGCGTCGCCCGGTTGGGTCTAGTCTTGTGAACCTCCCGGACTACACGGTACCTGTTTTCACCTATGTCGAATTCGAGGCGCACTTGGGCCTCCCCGTTCCCGTAGCTGATGATATCCTCGTTGCTAGGCATCTTACTAGGCCGAATCACACGGCCAAACAGGGCGTAGAGGACAGCGTCTAGGATGGTGGACTTACCGCTCTCGTTTAGACCCGTGATGAGAATAATGCCCTCGGAGAGTGGAAGGGGTTTGGCGAGCTTCAGTTTCTTGAAGTTCTGGGCTTGAAGACTCACTAGTCTCAGCTGACTCCCTCCTCTTGCAGTCTTGCAATCGTCGCCTTCCATGCCTCGTGAACGAGCGGCCTCTCCTCTTCCTTCGCGTTGGAGAGGAGGGCTTGGAATGCGCGACCGAGCTCTTCGAGCGGTGTAGTTCTTGGCAGCGACTCTATCGCTTCCGTCGTCAATACGTTCAGGCCGTCTTCGTCGAACTCGGTGTGGAAGAATCGGTCTTGGCAGTATGATTGAAGGGCTGAGCGTTTGTAGGTTGAGAGTTGGTCGAGAGACACTCGACCCGTTACGCGAATGCGCAGAATCTTCTCGGCGCCCCGTCTCTTTTCTAGGGCATCTTGTATCTGCCGGGTTAGACTTCCACCCTCACCGGTCACGCGGGAGTCTAGCGTCTCCATTGGACGGGCGGGCGTTGAGTGGAATTCTTGTTGCAGTATACCGCTCTTGTCGAGTTCGAGCCAGCAGAATCCCTTCTCCTCTCCCTCCTCGTTAAAGCTGACCCGCTCAGTACTCCCCGGATACATGACAGGAGTCCCATTGATAGTACTCCTCTGGTGCCGGTGAAGATGTCCCGACGCGAAGAGATGGTAGTTTCGAGGGATGGAGGATTTTCCGATATGCGTCTCCTGTCCGAAGTAGCCTTCGAAACCCTCAATC
>VBBB01000149.1:4305-5268 GCA_005882955.1 Candidatus Bathyarchaeota archaeon
CGGATAGTGAGTTAGGAATATGTTCACGTCTCCTTCGCGCGATAGTTCTTGTCCGGTCAACGGGTCTTGCTCGGGACTCAGAGCAGGGTTGAGGCTCATGCCGGTGACATTCACGGTCTCGCCCGCGAAGCGGAACAGCTTCGGCGTAGGCCGCGGGTCTTGTAGGAAGTAGACGTGTCCCGTTTTGGCGTGAACGGATAACGGTGAGACCCCCTGCTCAACGCTCCTAGGAGTATCGTGATGCCCGCTGACTAGAACAGTCTTGATCTCCTTCTCATGCAGCCGTTTGAACTGCTCCGCCACGTAGGCCCGTGTCGGATTACCCGGCAGTATGCCATCGTAGAAGTCTCCTCCTATCAGGAAGAGGTCTGGCCGGTTGTCAAGCGCAAAATTGACCAAGACGTCGAAGCTGTGTTGAAAGTCTCGCTTCCTTTCGAACCTTCTAGGACCATACTGGACAGCAGAGGGATCAAGATGATTATCGGCAGTAAGAAGGACATGAACCGTCATAATCGCCTATCTTCCCAAACGGCCCAGAACCCGCCCGACCGTCCCTTTCAGCTAATGGGTTCCATATTAAATCTGGAGACGGACGAACCTGAACATTCTATCGGTATCGTCCGGATCTGTCGCGCGCGGATTGCGCCTTTTCAAGGGTATCCTAGATTTCTCGACTTTGGACGATGTTCTACTGGGAAGGTGTTAGGCTGGAAGGCTGATTTGGCTTCGTGGATCATAGAGGGATCAGCGTGACAATGGACAGGTTTCCGATTCCAAGGCGCTTCTAGAGGGTGTTTCGCTAGGCACCATTTCAAGTCGCAGCAGATGCGCCCGGCTTCCTCATCGTCTTCCAACCAGGGTTGGCGGGGCGGTTTTGCTGTGAAAACCCGGGTTTTCTCTCCCGTTTCAGGCGTATACCCCTACCCCCTTCCCCGAACAGATTTCATGAAGGAAGTCTCGCTT
>VBBB01000149.1:5304-14990 GCA_005882955.1 Candidatus Bathyarchaeota archaeon
CTGTTCGTTTCGTGCATGTTTGAGCCGGGTTTCTGATCATTTCTAATGCTCCGGCTTGGAACCGGATCGGGTTTTTCGGTCCGCAGGTGCTGCCGAGAATCCAGAACAGCCTGCGATAACCTGTTACTCGGACATTCTATCCTGGGTTTCGACATGGCAATATCCCGTTCCTATGGTGATAGTTTTTCCAAGTGTAAGAGAATGACTGATTCAACTTCAAACAAGACTTGGGGCGCTTTCACTCCCGTCATGCCTTCCTTCATACGCCTCGTCGTCGGGGTCATTGTACTGGTGATAGTCGAAGCGGTCGTGCTCGGATTTCCGGGAATATCAAACAACATAACAGGATCGACCATATCTGTCGCGAACATTGTAGTCTTCATGATCGGCCTAATCGTCTGCTTCATAATCCTCAAATTCGGCACCCAACTCGCCAACACAGTCCAAGACACGTACAAGAACTACAAAGCATGGACACCGCTACTCGCGTTCTTCTTCCAGATCGTAGCGATTGGAATACTCTACGCGGTGACCAGCGGGATCGCAGCGCCATACTTCAACGCAGACCCATGGGCCTTCCCATTGATCTTCCTACTCATCGCACTAATCCCAACAATCAAAGTCGTCACCAGCATCGTCCACGCCCTCGAAGGCACTAGTACCGCGAAACATACCCAGAACTAGTCAAGCCAAACGCCCCCAAAATTCGAAACTATCTTGTTTCACAGACTCTTTGCTTGAGTCTGTGTCTTATTCCTGTGAACTAGATAGACTACGACCCCTACAATTACGGCAAGTGCAACAATTCCAGCAATAATTCCGAATATGACAACCTCCGGGAGAAACGAGCTAAACGCTCTGCCCGGAGCAACTTGTTCCAAAGCTATTGATGCCCACGCAGTGTCTAGAGCGTTGGACCCAGGTGAGGATCGAGTACTATCTCTAAACCCTCCATCCGAATTTTGGTGAGATAGTATGAATGCTATCGCATCATATGCATAGGCCGTCCGCCCAAGAGTATAGAACGCGATTGCCGCGAGCGAGGCCGAATAGACCGCACTGGTGTCATTCGTTATAGGTGAATACTTGGAAGTGGTGGCGCTCAGAAAATTCAATGCTTTGGCTACGTGCGTGTTGCTATCTGAGTAGGATGCATCTCTCAAGGCGAGGAGCACTAGCGCCGTTATGCTGACCGGTTCTGGTCCCTGCGAATAGATCGGATCGTACGCCCTGGTGCTGGTTAGATTGAAGCTTCCATCAGAATTTTGAAGTGTAAAGAGATAGTTGACTGCTGATTGCTGACTCGATGCGTTTATGGCCTTAGCAGCGATTAATCCCCGCAGAGCTTCAGATGTGTCAACACTGCTCGACACCGAGCTTCCCAAATCTGTAGAGTAGTAGCCGAAGAACCCGCCATTCGACTGTTGGAATCGTAAGAGGTTTGATGTGACGGTGCCAGTTTGAGTTAAGTGAAGATTTCCGCTAGCTGCCACGCTGAAAAGACTTGCTCCAGGAACATCCGCCTCGCCGTAGTTTCCCCAGAACCAGTTTCCAGAATCATCTAACTCCCCAGTTAGCCACTTGTATGCTAGCGAAGCTTTCGAAGATTGCGTGTTGTTGAGCCATAACGCGTAGGCAGCGGCAGCCGCCCAGTGTTGGTAATATGGCCCGTATGATCCATCAGATGACTCATTGCTCGACAGCCATCGTAGTGCGGCGTTCAGGCCCGACGCTCCCGGGGCAGCCATTGAGATGGACGATCCCTCTTTCCACCCATTGGCTGAGCAGGAAAAAGCTGTGAACGCCGATAATGCAAGAAGAGTAATGATAACCACGACGAATCGGTAGGCGGGCAAAGTTACCCGCTAGTCCGGGACTTGCAATATAAGCATTAGCAACTGAAGCTTTGAAAGGCTCATGGGCACGAGTTCACAGTTCTTGCATTTGGTATGGGAGGCTCCGGATTGCTGCTAGACGATGAAGTTCCGTAGGCCCAAGCTAATGTTTGGCCGTTTGCTAACGAGATCAGGTCCACCCCGACTTGAGAGTACGCCCAGGCACTCGCGTGTTGACAGAACATCCAGATGCTCCAAGAGGAGCTACCTTGATTGCTGACTCCGTTTATTGCTGTAACGAAGTGTTCGTTCAGTGGCGGTCCGTAGAACTTTGCCTGAACGTTGCATTTCGCCAGATACATTGTTAGTGCGTAGGCGTTCCAGCTGGAAGGAACCGCTGTTTCATTGTACCATCGAATTGTGCCGTTGCCGTAGCTGATCAGAACATTTGCGGCAATCACGCTTATTCCCGTTGGACCATTTGTTAGATAGTTGCACAGTACTGATGAATTTGAGACTGTGCCATTGTTAGACCTCTCAAGATAGTAGTATGCGCCAACTTGGGCTGACGCGATTGTGAGAGCTGTTAATCCGAGAATGAGGTAGAAGACCCGGTGGCTATTCGTTCGCGCTCACGTAATCCTTTGTTGAATGTGCAGTCCAGCGCGTTTCGCGGCGGCTATTGCGGGAGGGACTACCGTCGCGAAAAACACTAGATTACTTGCTTCGTGAAGTATAGCGAAGGGAACTCCCGTTATCATTCCGATAATGAGTGCTTGATATAGTGAACTGGTTTTGAACACCCAAGACCCGAAGTTTGTCAGGGCATCGTAGGCGAAGGTTGCCTGGAAACCAATCAATCCGAAGAGCAGACTCATCCTTCCATATCGGCGAGCGTTGTTGAGCAAGTCCCCGGCACGATTCTTGATTCGGGACAGCCTCCCTGTCTCTGGGTGCATCCCATATTTGACCGACTGCTTGTTGATTGTCTGCGCCTGAATTTGTTTCGCCATGAGTTCTTGGGCCACTGAAGTGCGGCTAAGGAGGGTACCTGCTATTGCGTACAAGCATTCGCCAGTCATGAGGAAAAGGAGGAGTGTGAGGTCATCTTGGCCGTAGGGGTTGATGAAACCATAGACCGCCCAGATGGAGATGGCCGTGCCGAGTCCAACTTCTAATCCGAATAGGAAGGCTGCGATGAAGACAAACGCGTCCATTAGCTTGACGTTTGGAATGTCTATCATGGCATAGTTGGTGGCGAGAGACAAGGCGGTGAAGACTGGAATGAGGGCCGTCCGCACTAGTGGCGATGAGAAAGACTGGTGGCGCGTGCTGGACTTGAGCAAGCTAAGCGGGCAAAGTTACCCGGTAGCTTATATAGAATTTCTCTGTGGTTGCCGGTGCATCAAAGCGTAGATGATTCATGTTGAATATTCTCGAGGGTCTCCTTCTCCATCTGTAGCGTCACGTGTTCTATGCCAAATGATTCTTTCAGTTTCGCGGCCACTTTCTCTAGAATGGTTGAACCCTCACTAATC
This sequence comes from Candidatus Bathyarchaeota archaeon, assembly GCA_005882955.1. GTDB lineage: Archaea > Thermoproteota > Bathyarchaeia > 40CM-2-53-6 > 40CM-2-53-6 > 40CM-2-53-6. The sequence continues at coordinate 8,678 of VBBB01000149.1, forward strand.
CTGTCTGAATCTAGGGTTACGTGTCCGCTGAGAGCATAAAGTCCAGACGTGATAGTCCAGACATGTAGATCGTGGACCCCCTTTACCCCGTCGACGCTTCGGATGGTTCTAGCGATGCTTTCGAGTTGCAGATGTCTAGGCGTGGCCTCCAAAAGAATGTTCGTCGAGTCCCTCACGAGACTATATGCACCTCGCATGATCAGAATTCCGATCAAGACTGCGGCTATCGGATCCAACCCAGAGTAGCCGGTGAATACAACCACCAAGCTACTGACTATCACAGCAATCGATGAGACCGTGTCTCCGACAGCGTGAAGGAAGACTCCTCTAACGTTGAGACTTGTCTTCCCGGTACGAGCTAGAAGTCCCGTCGTGGTCAGATTTCCTATGAGACCTAGTGAGGCTAATGACAGGACGAGTGGTCCCTGGACTCGGGTAGGCTGTTGGAGTCTGAGAAACGCTTCATAGATGATTAGCAGGGCTACTGCGATTAGGGTTGAGCCGTTGACTAGTGCAGCGAATATCTCGGCTCTATGATAGCCAAAGGTCCGTCTTGCGGTATGGTGCTTGCGTCCGAGCCTTATTGTGAGGATGCTAACGCTGACCGCGAGAACGTCGGTCAGTACATGGCCTGAATCACTCAGGAGCGCAAGGCTCTGGCCTAGGAATCCTCCCGTGAACTCGATGACTACAATTGCCGAGGATATTGCAAGTGCGATCCAGAGACGCCGCTCGGCGTTTCTTGACGGAACAGTCAGATCTATGAGCAACGGATGGACGGTCATGCGGTCAGAGAATCGCAGTATTAGAAATGGTCGGAAGAGTTTCCAAACATCGGCCAGACGACACGAATCATCTGATATTTTCGGGCTTCGCTAGTTTGCCGTAGTAGAGTTTCATGAATTAGAATAGTAGGCTCTTCAACGCGTCCAAGGGACTCTGGGACGTGTTTGTAACCGTGCGGCTGAAACAGAATTCATAGGGAAAAAGAAAAACGGGTGGGGACAGGGCTTACGATGCCCTGGCCGGGTCTACATGCCGCCTTTCTTTTTCTTACTCTTCTTCTTTGGTGCCATGTTATGTACCGTCGAGTCCGAATGCTGTACGGATGTTGCATAATACATCTCCGGTCGTAGACTTGTTCAAACAGCCACGGAAACATCCAGAAAAGATAATGACGGTTCGGCTAGATCGACTGCTAGATTCCGCGGAAGGATCCTCCGCCAAGTTTCCAGTATCTTCTGAGGACTAGGCCGGCGACGAGCCCTCCAAGGTGAGCGGGACCTCCGCCTCCTGCGAAAATGTCCAGTCCGAGAAGGAAAATGAGCAGGATCACTACCTTTAGTCCGACCGCCGTTCCCATGATTCCATAAACTGCGCCGGACGCACCGACGGCACAATCGATTATTGGGGTTCCTCCTGAAAGGAGGAAGCCGAGCATGTCGTAGGCTACGAAGCCGAGACTACCTACGAGCCCTGTTATGAAGAAGGTCATTACCCAGTGAGATTTTGATACTTGTTCTTCTAGGATGAAGCCGAAGAAGAGTAGGAAGAAGATATTGCTGGCTATGTGGAGGATACTGGCGTGTAGGAAGATGGCTGTGAGAACGGTCCAAGGGAAGATCGGCGTGGGAGCATCGCACTGAACCAGCAAGTCGAGGATAATATTTCCTGAGAGTAGCGGTTCGAAAAAGTTCCCAACTATTGCCCCGATGATAATGTAGACCGCGACTAGAACCAGCGCGAAGATGACCGTCGGGGAGCGCAGAATGGCCTTGGCCCCTTGGGATCCACCGGATTCAGAGGCCGATTCCATGATCCGATACCTTGCCGCTGACTGTAGCTATTTAATCGACCCATCTCAGCAGTAACGAGGCTGTCCTAACGCTCGCGAAGATGCAGAACTATGTACTGTAAGACTTAACAAAGCGGATCGAACCTTGCCGAAACAACTAGTCTTTTACATGTCGAAGGAAGACGAAGAAGCATTCCTACAGTACTTGCGGTCGACCGGAGACCCAGTAATCCTTCCGGCCACTTCTCCCTCTTCCGATTTTGCGCCTATTGCTTTTCTTCCGGAACCTACCGAGGACGAGGCTACGAGAAAGTTCTGGCTACAGAACAATACCGTTCGTCTTCCGCTTGCGACAGAGTATGCGCCGGAGAAGAATTGCTATGTGATCGATGGATTCCAATCTCCAGTTGTAGAGTTTCAACGTTCATGGATTGTATCCAATATGATGTTGGCGGGTGGAATCCGAGCTGACATGAACTATCTTGACAGTGACAAGCAAGACCTAGCTCCGAAACCTGCCGAGTTCAGAAACTGGTTTGAATCGATCCAGAACTGGATTCGTAAGAACTTCTTCCATCTGACCCTTCTCACCTATGTGGGTCCCGGCGCTGAGAAATTTTCGAATGAAGGAGGAATACTCCACTAGCAAAGCACGATTAGTTCTTCGAGTTTGCGACCAAAAGAACAATTAACGTGAAGCTTCGTCGGTGTAGCGAGACTCTTGGCCTCATCTGCTGTCGTGAGACAGGTTGATCGATGGATTGATGCTCACAAGAAGGACCTAGTTGATCTTGCTTGTCGTCTTGTTAATATTGATACTACTGTTCCTCCAGGGCTGAACTATCCTAGGATATCTCAGCTCCTGGCCAGTGAGCTCAAGGACCTAGGTGTCACACCTACGGTGAGCGTTATTCCTGAAGCGTCTATGCTCCGGAAGGTGAGTCCTGAAGTCGGCTTGAAGGGTCCAAGGCCCAACACCTACGCCACCCTCAAAGGTGAGGGTGAGGGACCGTGGGTCCTCCTCAATGGGCATGTCGATGTGGTCCCGGCTGATCCATCTGGATGGTCGCATGATCCGTTTGAGCCGGTGGTCAAGAATGGCAGGATCTATGGGCGGGGTGCTGCCGACATGAAAGGGTCGAACGCCTGCGAGATATTCTCGATGAAAGCACTTGTTGAGACTGGCGCCAAGTTCCGCGGGAGGATTACTCCGACGTTTACCACTGACGAGGAAGTGGGCGGGTATAGCGGTGTGAACTATCTGGTTGACAGGCACGTGATTACTAAGGATGTGGATTATTGTCTCTCGGCAGATAGCGGGATTGAGGCGCTGCACGTTGCAAGTCTGGGGGACGCCGAGTATCTGATTACAGTGCATGGAAGAGCTGCTCATTCAGGACGTGGGTGGACAGGCGTCAACGCCATCGAGTACGGTGCGTCGTTGATTGAGGATTTGAAAAAGTTGGGAGAGGAGATCTCTAAGAGACGATCTAGAATCAATGCGGAGCCGATCTGGGGTACTAGGAAGATGAGACCTGGACTGTACGTGAATACTGCGAAGGGCGGGTTGAAGGGGAATATTATTCCTGATTCTTTCGAGATTCTTGTCGACCGCCGGTTCATTCCGGAAGAGAGCGAGGCTCGGGTCCGGAAAGAGATTGCGCGAGTGGTGAGAGAGTTTGCTGCGAAGCATCGAGAAGTCAAGGTGTCTATGAAAATGATCCTCGGATACGATCCCATGGTGACTTCGCCTAATCATCCGCTGGTGCGAACTGTCCGGAAAGTGGCCAAGAAGGTTCTAGGCAGAGACGCTCCACCTTGCGGTAGTCAAGGGTCCACGGACATAGCCGCTGTCAGCGCGCTAGGCATTCCTATCGCGGTTCTCGGTGCTACACGGCAAGACAGCAACATTCACGGAATAGACGAACACGTTAGAATAAACGACCTCGTCAGCGTCACGAAGATTCTAGCTCATACTTTTCTCGAACTCGTGTAAAATACTCTGAGAAGAGAATGGAACAGAGATTTCCCGCACGCTTGTTAGGCTAGAACCAGAAATAGGGAAAAGGCAGTTCTGCGTCACGAGACTAGTCAACATACCCTAATTTTCTAGAGGGTCTTTTGCCGACGAGATCTTGACGCAGACCCATCAACCCGTCCGTATCACGACCCTAAATCTCCCGCTGACCTTAACATGGTCATGGACCCTCAGCCGTTTTCCAAGGCGTTTCCTAGGGACAATCAGGTCGTTGTCCCGAATCATCTGCGATCATGGGACATAGATTGAGACCTGCAACCCTCTTAGGTGGAATTTCCCAAACACGAGGTTTACGCCACGAGACTATGCTTAAGGGCGAGTTCCGGCAGCTAGGATGGGAGTGATTCTGTTTTTGGCTGTGATTTGTGGTTTTAGGTTTGAGGTTAGGCCAGAGGATGAGGTTGTGGTGTTGGAGGCTGATCATCATAGTGTTCATGTCTGTGTGGATTGTCTTACGTTGTTGACGGTTCATCGTCGTATTCATCATATGAAGGTGGAGAAGGTTATTGTTGAGATGGCTGAGCGTAGACCCGTGTCGGAGCGGGGAAGTCTGCCGAAACTGGAGCCGTTTGTTCGAGAAACATGACCGTTTTGCACGACGTTCAACTTTACACTCTTTGTGACTGAAGTGTGAAGAGCAAAGTCAGGTTCGGATGCCGAATCTTTCTGGCGGCCAACGAACCCTTTCAGCAGATAATCAAGAGAGCCCAATTCTGCGAGAAATATGGGTTTGACTCTGTCTTCATAGACGATCACCTGCTCTATGGGACAGAAGCCGCAGCCGCCCCAGAACCCTTCACCAGCCTCGCCGCGATAGCCGCCGGGACCCAGAGGATCAGAGTCGGAATCGCAGTAACAGATCTAGTCCGTAGACACCCTGCCATCATAGCCCAGACCCTCGCAACGCTCTCCAACCAGTTTCCAAAACGGCTCTTCCTCGGACTGGGCGCGGGCGATCCGATGAACCAGACACCATTCGGACTTTCTGCGGAACACCGCGTCAGCAGACTACGAGAGGGTCTGAAGATTATCCGGCAGCTGTGGAACTCTAGCATAGAGAAACCACAGAACTACAAGGGACAATTCTTCTCCCTGAACAACGCATACTTGCAAGCCGGCCAGGAGAAACAGCCAGTCCCGCCAATCTATCTGGCAGCCTTCGGTCCCAGAATGCTGAAACTCGCGGGGGAGGCGGCGGACGGATGGATGCCGCACTGTCACACACCCGCAACATACAAGATGGATCTTGACACCATCATCGGGTCAGCCCATAATGCGAGTCGAGATTTCGGGACGTTCCGCTCTGCATACTACACGCTCTCCTCCATCTCGAAGAATCGCGCAGAAGCAGACAGGAACGTACTCGGCCCCGCCAGATACTTCCTTGCTCTGATACCAGAGGCGTTGAAGAAGATTGATCCCTCAGCAAACCATCCGGGCCGGATCTGGGAGAAGATTCCATATCAGAAGGAACAGAGGGAAACGATCCGGAAGATCGCCGCGAATATTCCAGAATCTGATGCTTACAACACAGTCATCCATGGGACAAGTGAGGATTGCATCGAACAGATCGAAGGCTATAGGAAGGCTGGCTGCAAGGAATTCATGTTGACCTTTACGCCTAGAGGAGGACTCTGGTCCACAACAGGTCTGCTTGAAGAGATTCGGCTCTTCTCAGACAAAGTCATCCGTAGCTGGTAAAGGTCAAATGAAGAATGGAGTCTCAGCGCACACGCCGCGCAAACCGGTCGCTGAATGTGTAAGTGGAGTTCTGATAAGCGACTGTTCAGTTCTTGTCGAGAAGCGACGAGCCGATGATGATGCGGACCCAGGTTTAGTTTTGCTTCCAGGGGGCCACGTAGAGGTGGGCGAATCGCTGGACCGGGCTCTGATGAGAGAGATGCTAGAGGAACTAGGGGTACGAGTCGAAAGGGTCGCGCCGATTCGGGTCCGATATTATACAGCGTCGAATGGAGAGAGACAGAGGATACACTATTTTCGTATCAAGGACTGGAAGGGGAGAATCAAGTCGAACGAAGCCGAGTCTGTCTACTGGGAATCAGACATCAGCCATCTAAGCGATTCCATAGAGAGAAAGATTGTACTCAAACTATTGAGCCAAGCCGCTCGGGTCTAGAACACGAGCGAAGCCGTCCCATCTCAATAGCCTTCCATTTGGGATTCTGAAGCGAGCCCAAAGGTGTTAAATTCACGATTCAATCATATCCTGCAGATTCACCGAGCGCGGAGGGATCTCTGTGAGACTTGTCGAAGAAATCTGGATGGGTTCCCGCGCGGGATCTAGTTGCGCTTGCGGACTCGTGTCTGCAATGGAATAAAGGCCGATTTTACGAGGTTCTCTGGGAGTACAATCTCACTCCCTCGATTCTGCGAGAGAGGAATGCTCGAGGCTGGTGGTACTATGAGGACGATCATCTGGCAGGGTTTGCTCTCGGCCGAAGGCTGAGGGGTTCGTTGCA
>VBBB01000149.1:15008-15566 GCA_005882955.1 Candidatus Bathyarchaeota archaeon
AAGCTCTGAACTCCCAATGCGCATGGGAAAGCAGGACCGGTGGAGGGCTCAGCACTTCCGGAGGCTTCTGCGCCAGCTGAGGTCTCGGATTCTCATTAGAGCCTCAGTAGACAACCCGTTTGGCAACATTGTCGCTCGAGAAGCTGGGGCCGAGTGGTGTGGAGGCTATCTGTTGGCTACTCGAAGATTAAGCCGGAAACTGGCGATCAGAGTGCCTACGGGCTTCAAGCTTCGCAGATTCCGAAAGGGCGATGAGAAGGACATGTCAAGAATTCATCACGCAGCATTCCATTTCCCAAATCCTCCCAGAGAATATCTGAAATGGGCCACGAGTCCTAGCTGTAAGACAACGCTGGCGGTCTTGCACGGAGAGGTTGTCGGATTCTTGACAGCAGAGAAGCGGCATTACAGCAGCTATGGAGACTTCAACATAGCAGTGGAGCCAAAATTCCACGGAAAAGGGTTAGGGTCTGCGCTGATGGAAAGGGGATTAAACGACCTGATCGAAATGGGGTGCGAGACCGCTGTGGCTGACTATTGGCTCCAGAATGCCAAGGT
>VBBB01000149.1:15698-17080 GCA_005882955.1 Candidatus Bathyarchaeota archaeon
GAAGGCTGGCTGCAGGGAATCTATGCTAGCCTTCACACCCAGAGGAGGACTCACGTGGACAACAAACCTGCTCGAACAGATACGGCTCTTCTCCACAAGATACTCGCAGATATCGGGACTAGTCGGATAGCTTAAGTTAGCACGGGATTGGATATCACCAGCATGCCTGGTGAATCCGAGCAGACATGACCGGCTCGGCTCCGACGCGCAATCAGAGGCTGACAGACAGCGTTCTCTGGGGAATAATAATAGCGTATGCGGTCGGGAGCCGCATAATCCCGGGCTTCATCACGCCCCTACTGTTTCCTTTCGCGTTGGTCCACGGGGGGAGACGGTATGGATGGAAGACTATTGCTGTCTTCATGATCGTCACAGCAATCGTCAGCAACATCCTGGAAAACAGTAGCATCCTGACCGGCTTTCCATTCGGCCACTACTACTACACTGACTCTCTGGGACCCAAGATAGCTCTCGTACCCTTCTTCATCTCCCTCTCCTACATCTCGTTCGGCTATCTCGCCTGGGTCTTCTCAACCCTCCTCGTAAGCGAAGTCCGCAAGGGGTCTGCCCTCTTCATCTCGGTCGCGGTTCCGCTAGTCGCATCCTTCGTAATGGTCGCATGGGACTTCTGCCTCGACCCGATAGCCTCCACTATCAATCACGCTTGGATATGGAAGGACGGAGGAGGATACTTTGGCGTACCATTCTCCAACTATCTCGGCTGGTCATTCACCGTCTACATCTTCTTCCAGCTTTTCGCCCTGTACCAGCGGAAGCGTGGAGCGGAAGACCTGAGTCGAGCACTACCAGCAACCCACTATCTCCAGGCGATCATACTCTACCTCTGGACGGGAGTCGGGTTTGTCCTCGGCTACTTGTTCATGTCCCCCAGCACTTACGTGACAGATGCAGCTGGGCATTCTTGGACGACAGGTGACATCTTTGAGTCGATGGCGATCTCGGCAATATACACTATGATCTTCATCTCGATCCTAGCCCTTGCCGTACTCTACAGAGACCAACTAACGCAGAAAAGAGCGTAAATTCTGAATTGTTCGTTGGCCGAGCGTCATGTCTAGCCGTATTGGCGACGAAAAAAATGAGAAGTTGGATGTTTGACGATCGTTTGATTACTTTTTGGCGTAGACTTTTGCGGTGAACGTCTGGTCGGCTTGGCTGGCGGTTCCCTCGATCCAGCCCTTGGTATTGTTGAGCCAGGAAAGGCTCGGCGATTGCGTCATGTACTTTTGCTCTCCCTCGAAAGAGATGGTTCCGTCAGCGTTGGTGCGACTCTTGCCGTGGCCTGTTGCGACGACCATGTCCTTGCCCGCCATCTGAATGCCTTTGCCTTCCCATTCGCTCGTACCGTCAGTCTTCATGTG
>VBBB01000115.1:0-3646 GCA_005882955.1 Candidatus Bathyarchaeota archaeon
AAAAAGCTGGACTCGCGCATTCGGGATGGGCCCAGGGTGGCTGTGTCGGCGACTACGATAACGATGGGTATTTGGATTTATTTGTTACCTATTGGGGACAGAACATCCTATATCACAATAAAGGCGATGGGACTTTCAGTGAGGTGAGCGAAACGGCCGGGCTGAAAACTAGCAAAAGTGAATGGAGCACGGGATGCAGTTTTCTCGACTATGACCGCGATGGCAAAGTCGACCTTTTCGTGGCGCGCTACGTCGATTTCAGTTATGACACGGTGCCCAGGCCTGGCGAGGGCGAGTGGTGCAGATGGAAGGGAATATACGTTATGTGTGGACCGCGCGGCCTTAAAATGAGTGTCAACGCGCTTTACCACAACAACGGGGACGGCACATTCACCGATGTTTCGCAAGCCTCTGGAATCACCAAAGCCTCTGGCTGCTATGGGTTTACTGCGCTGTCTGCCGATTTCGACAACGATGGATGGCCCGATGTGTACGTTGCCTGTGATACGACTCCAAATCTTCTCTACCACAACAATCACGACGATACTTTTAGCGAAATCGGCAAAACGGCCGGTGTTGCATACAGCGAAGAGGGCTCCATGCAGGCGGGTATGGGCGCTTCCGCGGGCGACTACACGCACGATGGCTATCAGGATATTGTGAAGACCAACTTTAGCGACGACACGCCAACAGTCTTTCTCAACCGCGGCAACAATGCATTTGACGACGTCACACGTGCAGTCGGCCTGGGAAGGATTACGACCTGGCTCGGATGGGGAGTGCAGTTCTACGATTTCGATAACAGCGGGTGGCCCGGTGTTTTGATTTGCAACGGCCATATCTACCCGGAGGTGGACGGCAAGAATCTGGGAACGAGCTATCGCCAGCCGAAAGTGCTCTACTACAATTTGCACGACGGAAAGTTTGCCAACATTACCGCGCACGCCGGAAACACGCTCAATGAGATGCACTCCGCTCGTGGCTTGGCCCTCGGCGACTTTTTTAAAAACGGCCGCGAAGAGGCGCTCGTGAATAACATGAACGAAACTCCTTCGCTTTATTACAACACGGCGCCGGTGGGCAACTTCATCAGCATTCAACTGATTGGTGTGAAATCAAACCGAGCCGCTTTGGGAGCGCAGGTGACGCTGGAACAAAATGGCGACAAGTACCAGAAAGAAATTCGGAGTGGCGGCGGTTTTATTTCGCAAAGCGACTTGCGAGTTCACTTCGGTCTTGGGAAGGCCGAAAAGGCAGACAAAATCGTGATACGTTGGCCCAACGGACTGCTTGAAACGCTGAAGGATCTTGAGGCAAATCGGTACTACGTTGTACGCGAAGGTAGTGGGATGGATTCAAAACAGACCCGCAATGTCAACAAGATGCAAGTCAAAACCCCGGGAGGATGATCCTACGGAGGATATGGAAGCGTGCGTTTCGTGGGGCTCAGCAGGTTAATAATTCTCGCGGGCGCAATCCCGGCTGTCGCGCAGAATCACGCGACTATCGGCCGCAGCGGGGACCCCACTTCCAAGCAGACACAGCAGCTTCCGAGGTCATGTCTGGTTCAGGAGAATTCGTCGGAGCAAATCAAAGGTCTGCTCGAAACGATTAACGATCACCCAACGGCCGATGCATACAACGCGCTCGGAGACTTGTACGCTCGGGGCCGTCACACAGAATGCGCCATCTCAGCGTTCAAAGCTGCGCTGCGCCTGGACGGTCAGAATTGGCAATCCCACTATAACCTGGGCCTCGCGCTTCTAACGAAGGGCGATCGGAGCCGCGCCGCCAGTGAATTACAAGCTGCGATTCGACAGCAACCCGATTCAGCCGCTTCCCATTTCGCCCTGGCTACTCTGCTTCAGGAAGAAGGAAGGCTAGACGGAGCCGTAAGGGAATTCGAAGCTGTCCTGCAAATTGATCCTAAATTTGCGCCTGGGTACCTGAGCCTGGCGACCTTATACACTCAACAAGGGAAGAATGCGGAAGCTGAAACCCTTTTTCGGCAGGCCATCCAGAACGATCCAAATAATGCACAAGCTCACGCGAATTTGGGCCTGACAATGGCGAAGCAAGGCGAATTTACCACAGCGGAACAAGAATTCCAGTCGGCAATAGGAATCGACCCTCAAATGGTAGAGGCTTACACCTCGCTTGGGATGGTGGAAACTAAGATGGGGCGGGGAAAAGAGGCGGTCGAAAACTTTCGAAGAGTAGTAGCGCTGCAGCCGGCTTCCGCCGACGCACACTTGAACCTTGGCATTGCCCTCATGGACCAGTACGATCGGAAAGCCGGATTTGAAGAGTTCACCAAAGCCGCGCAGCTCAATCCTAATTCCGGCCGACCTCACTACAACCTCGGTCGGTTCTATTTCGAAACCGGCAAATACGATGAAGCACGCAAGGAACTCGAAAGAGCCACGCGTCTGGAACCGAACTTCGCGAGCGCATTCTATTTTCTAGCTCTTACGGAGAGGCAAGATAATAATCTAGAGCGGGCGACAGAACTATTGCAAAAAGTCGTCGTGCTTAACCCCAACAACACGGACGCACAATACCTTCTGGGGCAAAACCTTGAGCGCATGGGAAAAACAACTGAGGCCATCGAGCACTGGAAAATGGCTGTCAAGGCCGATCCCAATGAATCCGAAGCTCTCTACAGTCTAGCCAGAATTTTGAATAAGTTGCACGACCCCCAGGCACAGCAATTTCAGGACCGGTACGACAAACTGCAAAGGAATGAGCAGACGACTGACCGGGTGGCCAACTTGGGAAATTCCGCGATTCAGTCCGCCAACGCCCAAAATTGGCCGCGAGCTTTGGCACAAATGAAAGAAGCCATTGCTGTTTGTGGGGAGTGCGCTGAGGCCGCTCACCTTCACAGGAACCTAGGATTGATGTACTGCCGCACCGGGAATCTCGAGGATGGAGAAAAGGAGCTTCGGGCAGCGCTGGAATTAGACCCGAGTGATGTTGCCACGAAGAAGACGATTGATACGCTTGAGAATCTGCGCGGTGCGAGTGCCAAAGGGACGGAAGTGAACAAGAATTAACTCGTTCTGGAATTTGAGTTCGAGCCAGAGAAGAGTGTCCCCGACCTCAAGTACGTAGTTTTGCGCAATTTCGTCGCCATGATTCCCCTCGGGCGCATGGGCACGCCCATCGAATGCGCGAAAGTGATCGCTTTTTCTGGCCTCCGATGCCGCCAGCTATGTAGTAGGCCAGACCATCGAAGTAAACGGAGGTTAATTGATGCTATAAAATTCGAAACTCGCGGATCCAGTCCATTATCGGTGCGACAAACGCGTTGCTCTACCGGCTCGTCCAGCGGAGGCTCGATCCGATCTAGGTTGCGGTGGTCGGAAAACAGGACGGGCGAAGCATGAGCCTCTGGAGGCGTTCGATGAAAGATCCTCACGTTCAGAAAAAGCTAAATCACGAGTCAGCGCCTACTTCCAAGGGACGGCGTTCCTTCATCGGCAGCATGGCAACCCTGGGGGCAGGGTTAGCCGGTTCGGTCATCTTACCCGCAACTGCGATTGCACAGCCCACGCCGGAAGCCCCTCCGAAAAGAAAACTCACAGCAGGCAGTTACGGACGCGGCACGGTCATTGCCTCTGACACGGCAACGGTCGCCGAAACA
>VBBB01000115.1:3784-4201 GCA_005882955.1 Candidatus Bathyarchaeota archaeon
TGGACGCGTGTGCCCGTACCAGGACTCTGCGCACGTTAATACTGACGGGAAAAACCTCGCCAACTCGGACGAAGACGCGTTCGTGCTGCATCGTGGCGCGGCCGCCTCGGTCCCCGGCGAGGACTGCCTGCGCCTCAATCTTTGGACACAGGAGATCAATGGCTCCAGTAAGCGTCCGGTCATGGTCTACATGCACGGCGGAGGATTTTCCGGCGGCAGCGGCCATGATCTTCTTTCCTATGACGGCGAGAGTCTCGCCCGCAATCATGGTGCGGTCGTAGTGACTCACAATCATCGGCTGAACGTGTATGGCTATCTCAACCTTGCACATTTGGGAAGAGAAGAATTTGCCAGCTCCGCCAACGTTGGCATGCTTGACCTCGTAGCTGTCCTAGAGTGGGTTCGCGATAACATCGC
>VBBB01000150.1 GCA_005882955.1 Candidatus Bathyarchaeota archaeon
AAGAAACTAATAGAACTTCAAGGCTACCAAGAATACCTGAGGCCCATCCAGGAATGACAGAAGAATTCATGCGAGTAGCCGCGACCTCAGAGATTCAGGCAGACAAGATGAAGATGGTGCAGTACAAAGGCCAAGTCATCTGTTTGGCAAACATCATGGGCAAATACTACGCTATCCGAAACACTTGCACGCATATGGGAGGACCACTAGCTCAAGGAAAACTGGAAGGCCATGTGGTGGAATGTCCCTGGCACGGGTCTCGATTCGACCTTACAACTGGCGAAGTAAAGAAGGGGCCCGCGCAAACTCCAGAACCAGTTTTCGAAGTCAAAGTCGAAGGCACAAGTATTCTAATTCGACCCAAATAACAACTCTTCCCAACACCCGGTACTCTCTGTGATTCGGTGTCCAAATTGCGGAAACGATCTGGTGTATTCTCCAATTCCCCCACTATTCTTATGCCTAGAGCGAATGGCTGGAGACGTAATCACCATCAACATCCGATGCAAACCATGGATTTCAGAAAATGCATCCGCCAAAGACTTGCTGAGGATGACAGACCGGATTGAGAATCTAGCGCCAAGACTCATTTCAGAAGGGGCGAACCTGAGCCGAGCGAATCTTTAGCTTCTAATGTCGACTCGTCGTTACTTAAATTGCTTTATAAGCGGTCAAAATCATGGGTCTAATCGTCGAACTTGGCTTCCCTGCAAGGTCAGCTCAATCGAAACTCATTCTCTTTCGATTTCAAAATAGAAACGTGATTTGCGTTGTCTGACAAGGGTAGGGCTTTCATCAATATTGAGAATGTTGTTGCATCAGTTACCCTGAAGCAACGAATAGACCTCAATGCAATAGTCAGAATTTTCCCTGGAGTAGAATATCGACCCGAGCAATTTCCTGGTCTGGTCTATCGTCTGAAAAAGCCAAAGACTGCCACGCTCATATTCAGTTCCGGCAAAATGGTCTGCACCGGATCAAAATCAGAACGCCAAGCCCACAAGGCCGTGTTGAAAGTGGTTGACGAACTGAAAAAAGGCGGAATCGTGATCGTTGGCAGACCAGTAATCGTCGTCCAGAACATCGTAGCTTCCGCAGGGCTTGGAGGCACCATCGACTTGGAGAAGGTCGTTTACAGCTTGAAGAAAACAATGTACGAGCCTGAGCAGTTTCCAGGACTCATCTACCGCATGGACGAACCAAAAGTCGTAATTCTGATCTTCGCCAGCGGCAAACTAGTCTGTACAGGCGCAAAGAAAGAGATCCAAGTTCACATCGCAGTCAACAAGTTGCAAGAGACACTCGAAGCGAAGAACCTTATCATGTACGAAGGCCCTGAGAAGCCGCGCCTGCCCCCTATACCCACGAAACCCGCGGACTAGGAATCGCTCAATTCGTGCGTTGCAACCTCGCAATGAAGTAGCCGGCAGCATGATCACGGTGCGGAAAGAACCTACGACAGTCACTCATACCTCTTAGACCCGGGGATCCATACTGCTCCAGGATAGGTCTGGTTTCAAACTCCAGATGAGATTTCAGAAATCTCGAGACTACATCCTCATTCTCTTCCAAAGTCAAGCTACACGTGCAATACAAGATCCGGCCCTCCTTCTCGACTAGAGACGCGGCTGAGTCGAGAAAGCTTCGCTGGAGAGTCGAATAGCGTTCTACGGACTTGGGAGAGAGGTGCCATTTCATTCTCGGATTCCGATCAAAAACCCCAGTACCAGTACATGGCGGGTCAATTATCACCAGGTCGAAGCTGTCACGAAGCCCGAGCCATGAAGCATCACTGATAACCGGGTCCGCTATCTTCACTCCAAGTCTCTGGACCTCTCGCCTCCAACCGTTCATTCTTCTTCTAGAGTAATCGACTGAAACAATAGTCCCCCGGTTCTTCATCAACTGTGCGATTGCTGCGGTCTTCGCGCCCGGAGCTGCACACAAGTCTAGGACGTTTTCTCCAGGCATAGGAGCTCCCGCCTTGACCGCAAGGAAAGAGGCGAGGTCTTGCATTTGGAAAGACCCTGATGAAAAAAATCCTGCGAAGTCGGAGAGAGAGCGTGCGACAGTGTATACTCCAGGCGTGGAGAGGACCTTTGTTAGTCTCTCGGCCAGAACCCCGAGTTCCTTAGGCAGCGTTGTTCTTCCCCGGTTTTTCAGAGGATTAACGCGAAGGTATCTTGGTCTGGTCCTCGACGATAACAACTCCACGGCGTCAGTCCGGCCGAAGGCACGGAAGCAGTAGTTGACCCACCAGACTGGATGATGTGTCTCAAGTGCGACTCTCTCAGAGTCTCTTAAGCCGTGGAGCTGCTGAGTCGGATCGAAGGCAGACAAGGTTCCCAAGAAGAATTCGAGCCTAGGAAGAAGCTCAATCGGAGCTATCGTTCTGAGACTGTGCTCTATTCGTCTTGTTTGCCCTTTTGCGCCGAGTCGTAGCATTGCGTAAGCCGTGAGCCGAAACAGGCAGCGAGCATTCATCCCCATCTTTTCTTCGGGATGTACATTCCGCACAAGAATGTCGATAACGTCCTGTTCGCCTACTGTTCCTAGTACCAGCGCTAAGGCTTCCCGCTTGACGCCTATGGAACGAGGGTCCAAGGCTGCGGCCCGCTGAACCGCATCTCGCTCACTAGCGCCTCTGCTAACCAGTAATAACGCCCGGTAAGCAAGTCTGAATTGGATTGAGTGATCAGAATCACGGGCAGGCATCCTCTCTACACGGTTGGATTCTCGTGGATGGTATGCGGAGCCGACGTCGTTCCTTTCGAGGTTGACCGGACGGCGAGGCGTTCCTTGTCCGTCAACGCCAGTAAACGAGGCGTCACGTGGAGTCAGTTGCTGTTCAACACCTTCAGCAAGAATCTAGATAGCACACCATTTTCAAGACGAGATTGACGCAACTAAGGTTTAACTTTCATGCCTCGGATAATCAGATCCGCGTTAATGTCCAGCCTCGATCAGTACATGGCAAAGCCTGAGCCGGTGCCTCCTCCCCGACCGAGGCAGGACCCGAAGGCACAGCTGAACTTCAGACCAAGCCTCCCACAGGAATTGGCTGAGTCATATTTCGTAGGGGCTGGCTACGATGGCGAACGACGCGCTGTATATCTCAAACTTTACGAGCCGAAATCGCAGAAGATTCACTTTTGGTACGATAACACGGGACACACTCCATACTGCCTCTCCAAAGAGTTACCTGAAAAACTGGAGACGAACCAGAGCCTCGTAAGACACCCTGGCTTTGTCAAGTTCGAGAGATCCAAGAGATTCGACGCGCTGAAAGGCGAAGATATTCCGGTCACGGTGATCTACGCGAGGGACCCTCTCTCGATTGGCGGACGCCCCACTGGCTGCATCCGTGACATCATCAAAGCATGGGAAGCAGACATTCGATACACCGAGAACTACATCTACGATCGTAGACTCGAGCCCGGAATGTCTTACTCCATCAAACGCGGCAACCTCGTCCCGCTTCAATCAGGAAGTAGCTCAATAAACATCCAGACTGTCTTCGAAGAGGCTGATCCGGTCTACCAGAGCCTACTCGACCGGTGGCTTCGATTGTTAGACTTCCCCGTACCAACCTACAGG
Organism: Candidatus Bathyarchaeota archaeon; assembly: GCA_005882955.1. Lineage (GTDB taxonomy): Archaea > Thermoproteota > Bathyarchaeia > 40CM-2-53-6 > 40CM-2-53-6 > 40CM-2-53-6. Next base: position 3,598 of record VBBB01000150.1, read on the forward strand.
AGAGTAGCGTTTGACATCGAGGTGCACTCGCCAATCGACACCAGAGTCCCAGATCCCCAAGAAGCAGAATACAAAGTAATCTGCGCGAGTTTCGCCTCCAACGATAATGTGAAAAAAGCCCTGATTCTGAAACGGCCGGGGCTTGACGTCGAAGATGCTGAGGCTCCCTCTGGGCTGCTCTTGGACTTCTATGAGACGGAGGAGGAGCTCTTATCCGCGATATTCAGGGAGCTGAACGATTATCCGTTTGTCCTGACGTTTAACGGCGATGATTTCGACCTCCGATATCTCTTCCACAGAGCAGAGAAGCTGGGTTTTACACGAGATAAGATTCCCATCGAGCTGGGACGAGAATCAGCAGGGCTCAGATACGGCATTCATTTCGACCTTTACAAGTTCTTCTTCAATAGATCAATCCAAGTCTACGCATTCAGCGGCAAATATAGAGAATCCACGCTCGACGCTATATCGGAGGCACTTCTCGAGACCGGAAAGCTAGAGATCTCCACGCCCATCTCCCGGCTCTCATACTCCGAACTCGCGGCCTACTGCTACCAAGATGCGGAGCTAGTTCTGAACCTAACCCAGTTCGACGGAGAAGTAGTGATGAAACTTGTCACCGCCCTCTCTAGGATTAGCTTCCTGCCAATCGAAGACATGTCCCGCCAAGGAGTCTCAGGATGGATCAGGAGCATGCTCTTCCGAGAACACCGGCTTCGAGGCTACATCATTCCAAGATATGAAGAGATTACAGAATCGAAGGGCTCCACGAGCACAATAGCCGTCATCAAGGGAAAGAAGTACAAGGGAGGCATGGTAGTCGATCCGACTCCTGGAGTACACTTCCAAGTCGCAGTACTAGATTTCGCGTCGCTATATCCTTCGATCATCAAGACCTGGAATCTTGGCTATGAGACAATCCTCTGCAAACACCCTGAAGACAGAACAAACAAGATTCCTGGCACAGACCACTGGGTCTGCCGGAAAAACCGCGCTATGGAGAGCCAGCTGGTCGGGTCACTACGAGATGTCAGGATCAGATGGTACAAGCCGCGATCCAAAGAGAAATCGCTCGACCCATCCACCCTTAGCTGGTACCAAGTCGTCCAGAACGCGCTCAAGGTCGTTCTGAACGCAAGCTACGGCGTATTCGGAAGCGATAGGTTCTCTCTGTATTGCCCACCGCTGGCCGAGTCGACTGCTGCGGTTGGACGATTCGACATCACAAGCACAATACAGGAGGCTAAACGTCTGGGAATCGAAGTCTTCTATGGCGACACTGATTCCCTCTTCCTTGGGACCCCGGACAGGTCAAGACTGGACGATCTGATACACTGGTCCAAGAACGAGCTCGGCATGGAATTGGAAGTAGACAAGAATTATCGCTATGTCGCTTTGAGCGAGCGTAAGAAGAACTATCTCGGCGTACTTCCCGACAATCGCGTTGATATCAAAGGACTGACGGGCAAGAAGAGACACACCCCAGAATTCATCAAAGCGACTTTCAATCAGCTTATCGAGATTCTGGGCCAGGTCCAGACCTACCCGGACTTTGACCAAGCCCGGATCAAGATCAAGGACCTAGTTCAAGACTCATACAGCAAGCTTCGAAATAGGAAATACTCGATGGAGGACCTGGCGTTCAATATGATGATTGGCAAAGCGGTCGCTGGTTACACGAAGACGACGCCCCAACATGTGAAGGCCGCTCAGCAGCTTAGCGACAGGGGCAATGAGATTAAGGCTGGAGACTTGGTCAGTTTCGTAAAGGTGACAGGTAGCTCCGGAGTCAAACCCGTTCAGCTTGCCAGTATCCACGAGATAGACGTGGAAAAATACACAGAATACATTCGCTCCACATTTGAACAAGTTCTTGACGCAGTAGGACTCGATTACGAAGAACTCACCGGCGCAAAGAAGCTAGAGTCATTCTTTCCCGGAGCCAGCTAGAATTATGCTAACCATTTTTCCTGTGACCAGAATTCCGGATATCAAGAAAGGAGACGACCTAGGTAAAATGATCGTGAGCAGGGTCGAAGACCAAGGAGACGAGTTTAAGAAAGGAGACATCGCGGTAATCTCCCAGAAGATCGTATCCAAAGCCGAGGGAAGAATACTTCCCCTCTCAAAGATCACTCCTTCAGAATTTGCGGAGGCAATAGCGAAGGAGACTGGAAAGGACCCCCGACAGGTTGAAGCCGTTCTGAGAGAGAGTAGGAAAATCATCCGAATGAAAAGCGGCCACCTCATCACCGAGACTTCCCACGGCTTCATCTGCGCCAACGCTGGAGTCGACCAGTCAAACGTCGGAACAACACGAGACTCAGTAACGCTGCTCCCTCACGATTCAGATGCATCCGCAGACCGAATCCGAAAGACGATCCATCAAATCACAGGAAGAAAAGTCCCAGTAATCATCACAGACACGTTCGGCCGCGCGTGGCGAATGGGCCAGGTCAACTTCGCGATTGGGATTTCAGGCATGAAACCAATCCACGACTATAGGGGAACCAAAGACATGTACCGACGAACCTTGCAAGTCACGGAGATAGCTGTCGCAGACGAGCTGGCATCAGCAGCCGAGCTAGTAATGAACAAAGCCGACAGAGTGCCGGTCGCAATCATCAGAGGCTACAAGGCACCAAAGGGCCAAGGCCGAATCAAGGAACTCATAAGGCCCGAAGAACTCGACCTCTTCAGATAGTTCAGCTCGGCCCGTCAGGTTTAATGTTGGGAGACCTGTCTCAGCATCATGAAAGTGGCCGATAAATGGTAGACTTTCTTAAAGAGGCTCGAAAGATAGAGCCGGAGATTATCAAGACAAGAAGAGAGATCCACCAGAGACCCGAGCTCGCCTACAAGGAAAAAGCTACAGCCAAGCTGGTCGCTGAGAGGCTCAGAGGCTTGGGCATAGAGGTCCGAACCGGAGTCGGCGGGACGGGAGTACTGGGAATTCTCAGAGGACCGGTGATGGGAAGAGTCGTCGCACTAAGGGCTGACATGGATGCTCTTCCAATAGAGGAGATGGCTGACATTGACTTCAGATCGAAGGAGAATGGAGTGATGCATGCTTGTGGTCACGATACTCACGTAGCAATGCTCCTCGGAACAGCCAAACTACTCGCGAATCACAAGGACAAACTCGTCGGGACTGTGAAGTTTCTCTTTCAGCCCGCGGAAGAGCACGGCGGAAGGGGAGGAGCGGAGCCGATGATTCAGGACGGAGTAATGGAGAATCCCAAAGTCGACTTTGTCTTCGGGCTCCACATAGACGGCGATGAAAAGTCCGGGGTCTTGGCTTTCAGAGGCGGGCCTGTCATGGCAGCGCCAGACACATTCGAGGTCAAAATCATCGGACGAGGAGGTCACGGGGCTTACCCCCATCGGACGGTAGACCCAATCTATGTGGCCGCGCAGCTGATAATCGCGATCCAAGGCATCTCAGGCAGGATGATCGATCCAGTCCAACCCTTCGTCATCACCGTGGGAAGCATCCACTCGGGCACTAAAGAGAACATCATACCTGACCAGGCAGTGCTCCAGGGAACCATAAGGACGCTGGACGAGGCAACGAGGAAGAGAGCCAAGGCCAAAGTTGCGGAAGTGGCTAGAGGTGTTTCTCGGGCTTTCGGCGCGAGAACTGAGGTAGAGTTCGAAAAGGATGCCTATCCGGTAACAGTAAACGACGAGAAGGTGACTGAAGAAGCCAAGAAGATCTTAAGCAAGATGCCTGGCATGAGGGTCAAGATCAAGGCACTCCAGCTTGGAGGAGAGGATTTCTCCAGATTCCTCCACGAGGCCCCGGGAACATTCTACTTCCTTGGAACCAAAAACCCGGCCAAGGGGTGCGTCTATCCAAACCACAGCCCGAGATTCAAAGTGGACGAGGATGTTCTCAAGTTCGGAACCGCGTCGCTCGCGCAATTAGCAATCGAGTTCACGAACCCGAAGAACTAGAACAAAATCTGGAGACCAAACCCTTTTCTTCCGTTACATCCTTGCCACGATCGAGTCTGAATCAATGGCTCGAGAGATCCGAGTAGCAATCGCCGGCGTGGGCAACAGTGCCTCAAGCCTAGTCCAAGGAATAGAATACTATCGACAACAGAAGAAAACGATCGGTCTAGCCCAGCCCAAGATTGGACCCTACACTGTTCCCGACATCCATATCGTCGCAGCTTTCGACATAGACAAACGCAAAGTAGGAAGGGATCTGTCGGAAGCAATCTTCCAGGAACCAAACAATACACGCAAGTTCGTCCAGCCCCGAAACCTTGGAGTTGAGGTTCAGATGGCTCAGCCCCTCGACGGCGTATCCCCGATCGCGGGAGAGAAAATACTCGTCAGCGACTCCAAACCAAGCAACACGGCCAAGACACTGACAGAGTCAAAAGCAGAAGTGTTGGTGAATTTGACGCCGACCGGCGCGTCAAAAGCGAGCCAAATGTATGCCCAAGCCGCCCTACAATCCAAGAGCGCTTTCATCAACGCCACCCCGGCACGAATAGCCTCGAACAGCGCATGGCAGTCGAAGTATCGGAAAAGGAAGATTCCGCTCGCGGGGGATGATGTAATGGACCAGATCGGATCAACAGTCCTGCACAGAAACGTCCTCAAACTCCTCGTGGACCGTGGCATACGAATCGGCGAGACCTACCAGCTCGATATCGGAGGAGGGACCGAATCGGAACTTTCCCTAGACAAGAAGCGCTACGAGATCAAGAGGAACATCAAGACCTCGGCCGTCGCAGCCGCGGTGCCCTACCAGTTCCCGATAGTCGCAGGTTCTTCTGACTTTGTAGATTTCATGGAGAACCGCCGAACAAGCTACTTCAACATCAAAGGCGAATACTTTGGCGGAACGGAATTCTCTCTTGACATGAGAATGTCACTAGAAGATGGACCGGCATGCGCGGCGATAGTGACGGACGTCATCAGAATGACAAAACTAGCTTGGGATCAGGGACTAACTGGTCCGCTGATCACGGTCTCTGCATACGGATTCAAAGCCCCACCAAAACGATTACCAGACCAAATCCTTAAGCAAGAGATGGCTTCTCTTGCGAAAGGCACAAAGCACACTTGAGGAAGCACGCCGGCAGCGACAGTACGTTTCGCAAAAATATTCTTACGGCCTCAAAGAACAATTTAACTAGAGTCATCCTCGCCCTCGATCTGCAGGGTTCATCCCAGACCCAACTCCTGCGGACAGGCAAAAGCCTAATCGAAAACACCGCTTCATACATCTGCGCGATCAAGCTCGGCCGCCAGACTGTTCTGAACTTGGGAATGGAGAAGACGCGGACCCTAATCGCGACTTCACACGCCAACGAGTTGCCATGCATAATCGATGATAAGCTCGGAGATATTGACGAGACAAACGTGGCCATAAGCCAAGCCTATTTCGAGCTCGGCTTCGATGGCATAATAGTCAACCCTATAGCAGGCTGGAAGGGGGGACTGGAACCAGTCTTCAAACTCGCCCACAAGGCTGGAAAAGGAGTGATAGTGCTCGTATACATGAGCAACCCTGGCGCAACAGAAGCGTACGGGCAACTCGTGCTTCAAAACTCTCGCAGGAGGCCGCGGCCCCAATACGAGATCTTCGCTGAGAAAGCAGATCTCTGGGGAGCGGACGGGGCAGTAGTCGGCGGGAACAGGCCGGAAATAGTTAAGAAAGTGAGAGAGAAGCTCCACAATGGAATCGACATCTACTCTCCTGGAATCGGCACCCAAGGGGGTAAAGTGCTTCGGGCATCAGATGCAGGCTCGGACTTTTTCATAATCGGCAGATCAATAACAAGATCCAGGGATCCTGAGCGCACCGTGCAAAATTTTGCACGACAATCAGTAAGCTAGACGTTCTCAGCCCTGGCTAGTATGCCATAGCTCTCGACGAAGAAGATCC
>VBBB01000119.1:0-1417 GCA_005882955.1 Candidatus Bathyarchaeota archaeon
TTCCCACCAGTCACATCGAAGACACTGGTTAAACAAATCAACCAGAAGGAGAAGAGACTGGCCTTAAGGGCAGCTATCGCGGCCACCGCATCGGACCAGGTCGTCAGAAATCGGGGCCACAAGTTTGACGAAGATCGCAGACTGCCGCTAGTCGTGAGCAATGAAGTAGAGAAGCTTTCAAAAGCCTCTGACGCCAAGCGATTCCTCACATCTATCGGAGTCTGGGACGACATCGTCCGGGTTCGAAAGAGCAAAAGAATCAAGGCGGGAGCAAGGATTCATGCGGTTGGACCGCTAGTTGTGGTCGGTGAGGATAAGAACGCTAGAAAGGCCCTTAGAAACTTTGAGGGTCTAGAAATAGTTAGAGCTGCGGACCTCAGTGTTGAGGCCTTAGCGCCAGGTACGCACCCTGGCAGGCTGACCATTTGGACCGAATCAGCGATCAAGACACTGGCAGAGAGGAAGTGGTAGTAAAAATGGCCCGGTTAGAATCCGAACTCGTGATTGTCTACCCGATGATGTCGGAAGACACAGTCAAATTGATCGAAGGGGAAAACAAGATCACCTTCATCGTCAACAACAGAGCAACTAAGAATGATGTGAAACGGGCTGTGGAAGAACTCTACGAAGTAAACGTTTCCCGAGTGTTTACCCTCACAACCCCAGAAGGAAAGAAGAAAGCATACGTCAAACTAAGCCCTGAATCGAAGGCTTCTGACTTGGCCGTAAAACTGCGAATACTCTAGGGCGATTTGGTCTAGCATGGGAAAGAACATTCTGGTCCAGAGACGTGGAAGAGGATTCTTCATCTTCAGAGCCCCCACCCATCGAAGACTACATCCCACGGGATACAATTCGGTAAACGGACATAGCACTGGCTCCGTCAGAGATCTTCTCCATGAAGTCGCGCGCGGAGCTCCTCTAGCCCGGCTAGTGGTAGGGAGCAACAACGACGTCTACATTCCTGCTCCTGAGGGAATGTACGTAGGCCAGAGCATCGAGATCGGGAGCGAAGCACCGGCAGAGACAGGGAACATCAAGACTCTTGGCAGGATCCCAGAAGGGACAATGATTTGCAACATCGAACTCCGTCCCGGAGACGGAGGTACTATGGCACGCTCCTCCGGGAGCTTTGCACTGGTAGTTTCTCACACGCCAGCAGGGACTGAGCTTCGCATGCCCTCCGGACGAACCATTCATGTGAACGACAAATGTCGAGCGATGATTGGAGTAGTCGCTGGTGCAGGTCGTACTGAGAAACCGTTCTTGAAAGCCGGCCCGAAGTGGTTCCTGCAAAGGTCTCGAGGCCGGAAATGGCCCGTAGTCAAGGGTCAAGCAATGATTGCCGCATCTCATCCTCACGGAGGGGGCAGACACAAACACGCAGGAAAGCCTACGACTGTCGGACGCGATACAC
>VBBB01000119.1:1437-2024 GCA_005882955.1 Candidatus Bathyarchaeota archaeon
ATTGCCGCCCGCCAGACTGGACGGGCTAAGCGCCGCGCAGCGCGATAGACCCCAGGAACATTCTTATGATGCACGTCGTACCCAGGAACGCAATGCGGGTGAAGAGCTGCGCCTAGACAGTTCACCTATCGAGGCCATTCAGTCGACGAACTGAAGCAGATGTCGATGGACGAGTTCATCAAGCTTCTCCCCTCGCGACAGCGCAGATCACTCCTCAAAGGCCTCACCAATGAACAGCGAATTCTGATGGAACATGTTCGCCAGTCAAGGAAAGAGAATGGCGGTAAGCCTGCCCCCGTCAAGTCCCATGTCAGAGACATGATCGTCATTCCTGAGATGTTGGGACTGAATCTCCAGTTACACTCTGGCAAGGAGTACGTCTCCATCGAGATCAAGCCAGAAATGATTGGACATTTCGTCGGGGAATTCGCCATAACGAACCAGAAGGTTGTTCATGGGACACCTGGGATCGGTGCGTCGCGGTCTAGCATGTACGTTCCTCTCAAGTAGACTCGGCCCTGGTTCGCTTCATGTCAAAATGGAAGTTTCACCGTTTTCTTTTGGGTGGTCTTCAGGTCGTGCGTTAG
>VBBB01000119.1:2033-5599 GCA_005882955.1 Candidatus Bathyarchaeota archaeon
GAGTGGAAGGCTGCAGCCCGACTATTCATTTTCGCTAGAATAGGTTATTACAACCGGAACAATCGTTCGCGGCTGAGGGCGAGCGCGAGACGCCCGCCTCGAGAGAGCCGGGCCGAGAGAAGACGGTGATCTTCACAGTGAGGCTTTGGTGTTAGTGTCGCGGGCGACAAGGAACCCTTCTGGAAAGAAGGGCCCCAATGCGAAACTCGCCTTCCCGACCTATCTTAGGAAATGAACGTGGAATGGTCTAGAGGCTTTTAGCCGAGATGCAGAGACAAATTGCGCCGGGAGGCGGGCATGAATATAGAGCAGCGTCTTGAGCTGGTCAAAAGGGGGACTGTCGAGATAATCCAGAGGTCTGAGCTAGACAAGCTCTTGGTGGAGAAGATGACTCCTCGGGCCTACTGGGGGTTTGAGTGCTCCGGAACGCAGGCGTGTACTGCACGGAATGATGCACATCGGCCAAGGTCTTGTATGTGCCTCCAAGATTCAAGACCTGATCAAAGCCGAGTTCCACTTCATAATCTTCCTGGCCGACTGGCATTCAATGATCAACAACAAATTCGGCGGCGACCTCGAGAAGATCCGAACGGTTGGCCGATACTACAAGCATTGTTTCACGGCCCTGGGAGTCCCGGAAAACAAAGCCGAGTACATCTGGGCCTCTGAACTTGCCGAGAGATCCGACTATTGGGAGAAGGTTCTCAGAATAGCGAGAGCAACAACAACACAACGGGTCCTGAGGGCGATCCCTATAATGGGACGGGACATGCAGTCGAAAGAGAACGATGCCGCGACAATCTTCTACCCATGTATGCAGGCTGCGGACATCTTCCAGATGAGACTGGACGTTGCATGTGCCGGGATAGACCAACGTAAGGCGCACATACTCGCCAGAGAGTCGGGGGAGAAACTGGGCTGGGAGAAACCGATCAGCCTTCACACTCCCATGCTCGTTGGACTCGCAGGTGTTCAGAATACGCCACGCGACAGCTTCGATGAAGATCCTAAACTGAATCAGGTAATAGCTGCAAAGATGTCGAAGAGCAAACCCGAGAACAACATTCTGATCCATGATGAGCCCGAGGTGATCGGGAAGAAGATCCAGCAGGCGTTCTGTCCACCAAAAGTAATAGATGGAAACCCGATACTAGAATACTATCGCATCCTCGTCTTTGAAAACCGAGAGCCGCTCACGTTGAAGCGCGATCCGAAGTACGGCGGAGATCTTGAGGTGCCCAACTATGAACAACTTGAAAGACTATACTCTTCGGAAAAAATCCACCCGCAGGATCTGAAGAGTAACATGTCACGAATTCTCTCCCAGAAGCTAGAACCTGTGAGAGAATACTTCAAGAGAAATCCACAGCCTCTGGATGAGGTTCGTAAGCTGGAAAAGAGCTGACGACATGTGGCTGGCCCAGCTCCGCGTAGAAATCTCGCTCGATTACGGAATCCACGAGCAGAGTACTACGCGTGGAAAATGGAAGAGACGCAGAGAATAATCGATGAACTCAGAACGCAATCCGGGGCCGGGGTCCCTATCATCGTCGAGGGACGGCGAGACGAAGCTGCCCTCCGAAGATTGGGGGTAACGGGGAAGGTGCACTGTTTGAAGGCGAGAGGCGAATCCCGCCACGAGTTTCTCGATAGACTCGACGGAACAAAAGAGGCGATCGTGTTGACGGACTTCGACCGAGAAGGAAAGGAACTTGAGACATGGCTCTACAAAGAACTCTCCCAGCGAGGAGTGAAAAGTGATCTCAAAATCTGGATCAGAATGCGATCCCTGGCCAGAACCGAGGTCCGATCCGTTGAAGAGCTTCCGAGCTTCATCCGAGCCCTAGAATCGAAGGCAAGAGGAATTAGACCAGTTACTCCTCAGGTCCCACGCACCTAGCTGAGAAAGCGAACAGAGTAACCACTGGAAAGTGAGCCAGGTTTTTCGGATCTCGTATTAGCAGATCTAGTGGTTTTAGCTTAGTTCTTGCCGTTTTTTGTCCGTGTGGTTTTTGTCGATTTGCCGTTGCCGTGGAAGTAGTCTCGGAGAACTTGCTCAAAGAATATTGATAGGCCTCCGACTCTGCCGTGATAGACGCGTTGGACTTCGCTTCGTACAAGGTTTTCGGATTGATCGCTGAGCGAGATCATCAGTTTGCCCATGTTTTGTACCGGTTGTGTATGCTTCCATAGGTTCCGTTCATTCTTATTGACGAAAAACGGTCAATCCGTGACTGATCGACCCGCGGATATCCACAGTAACTTGCGGGTGGTCCCTGGATATCGTTGGGAGACCTGGTATGTTTTAAGGCTTGAACGTGTGAATCGAGTATAAATGCGGAAACAGTTAGATGATTCCTTCGTCCGTTCCTACTTTTCCTAGTAGGAGAGTGGAGAAAGATGGGCGGACCCGCCTGACAATTCTCGAACCAACAAGAAATGGCGTGGTACCATTTCATGGATTTCATAGTTTGATGTTGTGACTCGAACAATTTTCTGCTGGCGCACTACTCTGGTTCTTGCTGCGGCGTTTCGCGAGAAAGGCTCGCTTCTAAGACGATAAATAGCCGGGTTGTTCAGAACGGCGAATTCAAGCTGGACGAAAGATAGTGAGCGTCGCCAACTGGTTTGTTTTCGGGTTGACGATCCTATTCTTGGTCTACTTCGTCTATGCGACTCCTATCATAATGCTCGGTGTCTGGCGATACAAGAAGCGAGGGTTCGGTGAGGATCCGGGTGAGGACTGGGATCCTCCGAATGTCTCCGTGCTCGTCCCGGTGAAGAATGAAGAGAAGGTCGTTGGTAGGTTGTTGGATGCGCTAGTACGGCTGGACTATCCTCGGGAGAACTTGGAGGTTGTCGTGGTGGAGGATGAGTCTAAGGATCGGACGCTAGAGATCTGCCGGAGCTATTCAGCGAAATATCCTTGGGTCAAAGTGTTCCATCGTGATGCGAGCCTGGGAAAGGGTGACGCTCTCAACTTTGCATTTCACCAGTCAACAGGCGAGATAATTGCGACGTTTGACGCGGACGATGTTCCCGAGGAGCAGGCCGTCAAGAAGGCGCTTCGATATTTCAACAGTTCAGAGACGGGGGCTGTGCATGGCTTTCATAGGACGCTGAATCTCCGGGAGAGCATCGTCTCGCGGCTGGCTGCGTATGAGAATTTTCTCTATAGACTGTCGAATGATGGAAAGTACGCGTTGAGATTGTTCGTTACTTTTTCCGGGTCTAACACTTTCTTTCGAAGAACTGCTTTGGAAAAGGTTGGGTTGTGGGATCCCAAATCCCTCGTCGAGGATGCTGAACTGTCGGTGCGTTTTGCTAGAGCTCACATTGCTACGCGACTGGCTCCGGTGGAGTGTTGGCAAGAGATGCCTGCGCGGGTGGGGAGTCTGTTCAAGCAACGGATACGGTGGTCGGGCGGGAATATGCTCACGGGTCTTAAGCACTGGAATGCGTGGAGGTCTATGTCGCTTGCGAAGACATTGGATATGGAGGCCCTGATGATGAGCCCGATCCTTGCAGTGTTGACGTTTGTGGCGTGGATTATTCTTGGATTGGGA
>VBBB01000119.1:5730-6302 GCA_005882955.1 Candidatus Bathyarchaeota archaeon
GCAACTTATCCGTACGCGGCGATAGTCTCGCTCGCGAATCTGGCGGCGATGGTGCTCATCCTCCGTCGGGGGGCTAGGTTGTGGCTGAAGACTGAGAAGACGGGGTATGTGGACAAGCAGTTGCAGCTAGGCGCCTCCCAGTAGGGAAGGGAAGAATCTTCCCATTTGCTTGAAAATGTTGGAAAGAACTAAATCCCCTACTCCAAGGAACAACCACCGTTTAGAGCGCGTATGAGTCCGAAGCCAAGAGACTCTCTACTAATCATCCGCGACATTCTAGCGGTGGCCGCTAAACGGGCCTCGAAGACGGAGATAGTCTACCGGTCGAATATCAACTTCGTCGCAGCCGAGAAATACGTTACGCGTCTCCTACTGCGCGGAATGCTTGAGACAGTGGTGGATGAGGGCAAGTCAAAGTTCCAGACAACGCCGCTAGGAATGGAAGCGCTCTCAAAGCTGACAGAAGTCCAGAAACTAGTCGAAGGAACATAGAACGCCTGACAAGCACTTCTGCACGGCGAGAATAATATCGGCCCCCCCCCATTTTTTCTAGAGGGGTCTCGCCCGTTGAA
>VBBB01000119.1:6430-7119 GCA_005882955.1 Candidatus Bathyarchaeota archaeon
ATTCTGTGATTGTCTGGTTTCGAACGGTACCGTCTGCGGACTTCTTTCTCTGAACGGCCCCCGGGACGGAGGAGAGATTAATGTTTGTTAATTCCCTCCCGGAGTCGAGTTTTGTGTCGCGGGGAGCAACTGCTTTTGACATTTTTCGGAGTGGGGTCTCGCTAGTTGAAGCCGAACCGGGCGAGTCTTGCGAAACAGGGCGCAGAATCAGCAGGTCGGCCGTTTTCGACATGGTGTAGCTCAACGTGCAGGTCAACGCGCAAAGTGCGCGATCTCAAATCGCCTGCCCCGATTCCGGATCAGGGCTTGTTCCGGGCGATTTTCCAGGGTGAAGTTTCGATAAAGTGTGGAAGGACTTTTTTTGTTTTGACATACCCCCGGGGGGGTCGAGAAATAGATAACAGAAAAAAATAGTTGGTAAAAAAAGAAAGACAACAAACAGGAGAGATTCTCAACGACCCGTATTCTAACTTCTATGGATGGTCTACCCGAATCCTCGGGTCCCCTGTCGCCAGATGATCATTGAACGGTGACTTTGAAAGTGTAGGGTGACGCCGGGAGGGCCGTGCCTACATCGAACTTGCAGTCAATTGTTTGCCCGCTTACCGAGGGTATAGGGGTCTGTATGCAGACGGGACCATACGGAGTCGAACTGATGACAAGCGTGACGTTGAATTTGGTTCCCGCGG
>VBBB01000119.1:7160-9911 GCA_005882955.1 Candidatus Bathyarchaeota archaeon
ATAAACCAAGTGTCCTGCAGTAATGTTAGTGCTAGCTGTGCCAGGAGAAGAGCCAAACGTTACAGGGCTGGAACATGAAGTACCATTCGAAGCTACTGAAGCTAGCGAGAAGCCTTTGTCGGTTGCGAGAAGACCGTTGACAACGTTCACTGCGGAACCAATCTCGGCCTGATAGGTACTCGAGGTCACCGAGATGCTAGCCGCAAGAACGATAGCGACCAGCGACAGGAGCAGTTTGGCTGCAAAAATCCAGCTGCTGCCCTTCCCAACAATACGGGATAGCCGTCTGGCTATGCTCAAGCCTTGTCTTTACAAAGGTTAGACTGAGAAGATTCTAAGAAACCTCAGTAACTCGGAAATGAGAGATGGAGTTACAAGCGTTCCAGTTTTGGAGAGCATGCGTATGACTCAATAGAGTTCGCCTAGACCTAGATCTCTTGCGCTCTATGGGTGCGCAAGGTGAGATGGCGTAAGGTTCCATCTGAACCCAACCGAGACAAAAAAAGGAGTATTCTCCACGCCTAGGGCGTGGAGAGTCGGCGCTTAGGTGGAATTGACGTATACTGCGATTGGTGTAGTGACTTGGGTTGCTGACAGATCAACGTATGCGGTGATTGTTCCAGTATTTCCACTGGCCGCGCTGGTTATCGTGAATGTAGCCGTCACGACGCTTGTAGGTTCGATTCCCGTGCCGTTACGGATGGTTACTGTTATTGTATGACTCTTGATACCATCAACGCTGTCCGTGAACGCTAGCTTGTAGAACCAGTGCCCGGTCGTCATGGCTGTGTTAACGATCGAAGACGTCGCGAAATCGGCTGAAGTACTTGCTGAAGCGCCATTCGCCACTACACCTAGCCCGTCATCCGTCACCTGTACGTTGCCCGTGTTGTTGCGCAAAATGCCGCTCTCACCTGAGAAATTTGTCGTGGTTACAGTTAGGGTAGCCGCCAGAACGCCGGCGACCATGCCAACTAGCCCGACAACGATCAGCGTGAGCGCTGGGACTTTCTTTGTCGTTAGACGACTTAGCTTTACACGTATGCTGCTCATTCTTCAATCACTAAGAAAAATGTGGCAACACTATAGGACGATAAGCCACACGTTCCTAGCGTGGACTCTACATGGTAACAGGATATGCCTACCTATCGGCCTAGTTGTTAGCGTCCTCGTCCCGATCGCTCTTCGGTCTGTATCTTTGCCTCTGCCACTTCTTGAGCAGCCTGTGGATTGTTGGCACCTTGTGTCGAGCAGCGGAGATCCTGTGCAGGGACGAAAAGTCGGCGTGCCGGCTGGATCTCATCTTCTTCTCCCCGAGCCACCATTTCTTAACGATGGTCGCGCGGTCCTCATCTGTTTCGTCGATTAGAAGCAGTTCTCTGCCATTGTGGTCGAGGAGTGTTGCCTCAATCTGCCTTGCGGAGTCGAAGTCTATTTTCCTGTCGACGAGTTCCATGTAGACCTGGTTTACGAGTTCCCGGTAGGGTACTGGTTCTCGGTGCTCGCTGATCGTGGCGATTGCCGCCTTGAGCGTTTCGCGCTCCAAGCGGCTCATCTTGACATGGGTCCACGCGGGCTCCGCCTCGATCTCCAGCACTGGTGGAGCTACCGAGTCTAATGCTGATTCAGCTATTGCAGCAGGTGGTGCGGGTTGGGCTAGAGTTACCTGTTCTTCCAGCACCGGCCGCTGCGTCGTGGATGTTGCCTCTTCTTCTTGGACAGGCTTTCTAAAGCGTAGTTCGTTCTCGGGCTTTCCCTGGGTCCTGTAGATTACCCCGGTCTTCTCCAAGATGAATCCGGTCTGGGGCATTAGCTTCTCAAGTCGATCATCGAGACCTGTTGCCCATGCCGGCAGGATTATCGAGACACTGCCGCCAGCCTCGACCGTTTTGTACAGTTTCTCGAACGAGACCAAGAGCTCGTCGTCGTTCAGTCCTTCTGGGTCCGTTCTCATAGGATTGAACTCTTTGTCTCCACTGGAGAACCAGACGTGCTGGTAGGGCGGTGTTAGGTAGACGTCGTGGATGCCGCCGCCTGGGAGTAGAGCACTTAGAACTTGGAAGGCTCTCTCATGGATGGTCTTGATAAGACCGCGACCTAGAACCAGTGCTATGCCGAGGAGACTTAGATAGAAGGGAAAATAGAACGTGGCCGTTACTAAGGGGGCTGAATAGTATCTGAGGTCGAGACCCAAGATGCTTCCTTGCAGGACTCTTGTCCCAAAGTATGGTGGGACGACTCCGTATGCCTGAACAATCATTGTCTCCGCCCAGAAGTGGATCAAGGCGAAGCTCAGGTAGAGTTCGGCTAGGGAGCAGAGTCCGAGGTATACCGCCAAATTCCGCCACCAGGCAGTCGGCCTAACGCTAGCCCCGAACAAGGCCATCGATCCTAGAATCAACAGAACGCGAGTGAAGGATCCGAGAGTATTGGCAGCTGCCATTGTGGAGGGGAGACCGAGGGCGTTTATGTGCAAGTAGAATGGTGAGACTTGGATGCTCAGGAGATTACTGGTAGCCGTTCCAGTTAGGGTCCACCATGGTTCGCTGCCGAGGGCGACGAAGAGCGCCAGAAGAGCGCCGAACAAGACGAGCAGATCGACCTGGCGCAGAAACCCAAACTTGTCATTAGTACCCTCGCTCATTATCTACTCCTCATAGTACGGATAGCAGACGGGCTGCCTTCATTCTTGAAGTCAGACCAATTAGAGGAGTAGGTGGGTTGGAATAGGAGTCCCGTTACCATCCAGTA
>VBBB01000119.1:9971-10527 GCA_005882955.1 Candidatus Bathyarchaeota archaeon
GCGTGCGGTTTTCTATCGAGGCTTCACTTGACCCTCAACAATGTTGAGGTCAGGGATCACCGTGGTTTTGATGTTTTCTGGCGAGCTGTTGGAATCACCTTAGATCTGGAACGGTTTGACATTCTGTTAGCCCAGTTCATCTGTTTCTCAAGGTTCAGCGTGTACTCTTTCAAGATGTAGCCTAGGTCTGCTGGGGAGAGTTTGCTTTGTTTGGATTCGAGCATCTCCTGGGCCATCTGGAATTGCCTGTTGGATCCGTCAACGAAGAAAGTGGCCAGGTTCTCGGGGTCGATGAGTTCGATGAAGAGGCGTCGTAGACTGCCGAAGCGCTGCTGGAAGTTGGCGAACATTTCCTTGGCGTGGGCGAGTGATTCGACGCCTTTTGGAGTGATCTGGTAGACTCGGCGTGTAGCCTCATTGGATGGTTCTGGGTCCGCTTTAATGAGGCCCTCGGAGACGAGTTTCTTGAGGATGGGGTAGAGTGATCCTGCGCCGGGTCTCCAGGCGCCCTCGGTTTTGCTGTCGATGTCTTGGATGATCTCGTAGCCGTGGATGG
>VBBB01000119.1:10591-10937 GCA_005882955.1 Candidatus Bathyarchaeota archaeon
CTTTTTCTTGGGAGTCTGACTGGCGCATCCTTGATGTTCAGGTTTTACGGTCGGATATAAGGTATATCGTATGCGATACAGATTCCGATAGCTGAAGAAATCAGCTCTGTCCGGAGAAGATGGTAGAATAAGGCTGGACGGATCAGACTTTCGGAGCGGATGGTGCGAAGCTTGGTAGGGCCTTTGTCTTGCCCCGCAGATAATTGAAGCCGGCGAAGCCGACCAAGATCGCGCCTATGCCCCCGAGGAGGATCGCGACGGAGTCTAGCCAGATGCTGGTGAAGGTGGCTGTGTCGGTTCCGCCTCCGATCGTTGCGAGGCTGCTCTGGGCAGCGTTAGCGTCGTT
>VBBB01000120.1:0-461 GCA_005882955.1 Candidatus Bathyarchaeota archaeon
GTCAAACTAGAAATCCCGGTTCGACTACCGGATATTTCTCATTGAGTAGAAACGAGTTTTCCTCCTCCCACTCTGGAACGAAGTCTTCAAACGAAGACTTAACAGAACCATTCCTTCTTCGGCCGCTCAATGACTGTCAACGAACTTTCTCCTGAAAAACTGAGGTTGGAGTGTCCGCCCGATCAGGTTGGGTGTGAGACTAGCGCAGAACTCGGTCCTGTAGACGGCATTATTGGACAAGACCGTGCTCTGAAGGCGCTGAAGTTCGGAGTCGAAATGAAGGGAAAAGGCTTCAATGTTTACGTTGCGGGTCCGCCGATTACAGGGAAGAGGCCTGCCGCTCGAAGCTTCTTGGAGAATATCGCAAAGACTCGGCCTGTTCCTCCTGACTGGGTCTATGTGAACAACTTTCAGAACCCCTACGAGCCGAAGACGTTGAAGCTTCCTCCCGGTAGAGCCAA
>VBBB01000120.1:564-3295 GCA_005882955.1 Candidatus Bathyarchaeota archaeon
CATTACGAAGAAGGCTGTTGCAGAGCGCAACAAGATCCTCAGCGATCTCAACAAACAAGCAGAGGTCCACGGCTACAGCGTACGAATGACTCAGCTGGGAATCACTATAATCCCGGTCGTTGATGGTAAGACAGTGAGTCAGGAAGAATTCGATTCTCTTCCAGCTCGCGTGAAGAAGAAGTACGATCAGAGCAGAGACACTGTCAGAGCTGCGCTTGACAAGGCAGGGAAAGAGGTCAACGATCTGGATGCTAGGACGCTCGAGGAGCTGAAAAAGCTCAGAGATGATTCGGTGCGTTACGCTATCGGCGGACTCATGACCAATCTCGTTTCCCGCTACGAGGGTCTACCGAATGTTGTTCAGCATCTCAACGAGCTCAGAGACGACATAATGGAGAATACGGAACTCTTCACTCCAGGAGGGACTGAAGAGAAGCCGGACTCGGAAGAAAAGAATCCTTTGGAGAAGAGCCTACCCGATTTCCTGTTTCGTAGATATGATGTGAACGTAATCGTCGATAATTCAGAGTTGAAAGGAGCTCCAGTGATCTCGGAAGATAATCCTACGGTGACCAATCTGCTCGGCAAGTTTGAGAACGAATCACGATTTGGAGCTCTCACAACAGATTTCACCCTCATCAAGGGAGGCTCGCTCCATCGAGCTAATGGAGGCTACCTCATCCTTGGAGCAATTGAGCTGCTCAAAAACCAGTTTTCCTACGATGGCTTAAAGAGAGTTCTGCAGAGCGGAAGTATCCTCATTGAGGAGACGGGACAGAGGCTTGGAGTTGCCAGCACTAAGACCCTCGTCCCTCAGTCAATACCGTTGAATGTGAAGGTGATACTTGTCGGAGACCATGAAATCTACCAAGCGCTATACACACAGGACCCTGACTTTGGGATCCTATTCAAAGTCAAAGCTCATTTTGATGATTCGATCGAAAGGAACGACCAGAATCAGAAAACGTACGGTAGCTTTGTTCACTCTCTTTGTGAGCGAGAAGGACTGAACCACCTCGAAGCGCCGGCCCTGGCGAAGGTTGTGGAATACGGGTCCCGCTTAGCTGAAGACCAGACAAAGTTGTCGACGAAATTTCCCGAGATCGCCGACCTAGTGAGAGAGGCAAATTTCTACGCAACACAAGACGGAGCAAAAATAGTCAAAGATGTTCACATCAAGAAAGCTCTCGACGAGAAAGTCTACCGCTCCAATCTTCTAGACGAAAAAATAAAGGAAATGATTGAGCGAGGGATCATCCTCATAGATACATCAGGAACTCAGGTAGGACAGGTAAACGGTCTCTCCGTCATAAGCCTGGGAGATTTCGACTTCGGCCAGCCGTCCCGAATTACTGCCAGCCTAGGTTTAGGGAGGAGGGGAATAATCGATATTGAACGTGAATCCAGGATGGGGGGACAGACACACACGAAAGGCGTCCTGATCATTTCCGGCTATCTAGAGAACAAGTACGCTCACGACAAGCCTCTGAGCCTTTCATGCAGGCTTGTCTTCGAACAGAGCTACGGAGGTGTAGATGGTGATAGCGCTTCCAGCACTGAACTTTACGCGATACTCTCAGCCCTATCGGAGTTGCCCATCAAACAGAACCTTGCGGTGACAGGTTCCGTGAATCAGAGAGGAGAGGTCCAGGCGATAGGAGGGGTCAACGAGAAGATAGAAGGTTTCTACAAGACTTGTAAAGCCAAAGGACTGAAAGGCGACGAGGGGGTCATGATCCCCCGGAGCAACGTCCAGCACTTGATGCTTAACGAGGAAGTCGTCGACGCAGTCAGGCAAAGCAGATTCCACATCTACCCCGTTAGTACAATTGACGAGGGCATAGAGATTCTGACCGGTGTCAATGCCGGTCAGCTGAAGAAGGATGGGTCCTACGATCCTAGCACCGTGAATTATAGGGTCAACAAGCGTCTCACGGAGATGACCCAGAGAATGGCTGCATTGGTAAGTTCCTCGAGACTAGAGGAAGAGACCCCTCAATCCGAAATCGAGGCTCTAGCTCACCCCCGTTCCGAACCGTGAGCCGACGGTCCATCAGGGTTTGACTGTTCTTCGCATCAATAGATGATGGGGCCCCATCAAACCCACCACCTTGAACTTCTCCCTCTCAAACATTGATTCAGTTCCAAACCAGAACCAGTTGGACCATTTCGACCACGCTTTCGCCGACTTGCGCGTCACAGGATACGCCTCGACCACCCCTCCACCCTTGGCCTTGATCGAACTCAGAGCCCCAGTCAGAGCAACCTTTGCGACGCCCTTCTTACGATAGTCCCTATCCACGAAGAAACACGTGATCCGCCACAGCTTCTCAGGGTCGTTCTCCAAGTTCATCCGTCGGTAATTTCTTCCGTTGTCGATTCGCGGGAATTCTTGTTTCAATCCGTAGGCGCACCAGCCGATCGGATTCTCACGGTCGTAGAGAAGAACTCCGTGTGAGCAGCCATCGTCAACCAGCAACTTCTTGTCAAGCTTGTTCTTAGCCCGCCTCCCTGCGGGCGTCAATCCCTTCATCGTTCCACCATGGGGACGCTGATAGTACATGCACCAGCAACCTCCGACTCCTCCATGCTTAGAGAACAATCTCTCGAAGTCTGGCCAGGTAGTGGGACTCAACTCTCTAGCTGTGTATCTGGGCTCGCCGGACAATGAAGGCTCGAATAGCCAGTTTGCCCCTTGGCGAGAAATAACTTCTCTGCCGGCGAGCGCTGA
>VBBB01000120.1:3364-4128 GCA_005882955.1 Candidatus Bathyarchaeota archaeon
TCATCGCTTCGCTGGTTTCTAATGGAAGCAGCTACAACCACAACCCGACCTCAACCGCGAGAATCTACGCTAGTGCACTTCGAGATCCCTACCAACGAGCCGGAGAAAATAGCTCGCTTTTACGAGCAACTTTTCAGCTGGAAAATTGCCAAGGTCCCGATGGGACCAATGGACTACTGGCTCATATCTCACAAGGACGCCGGTGAGAACGAGACCATGGGCGGACTCTACAAGAAGACCATGGGCGAAACAGGATTTCTCAACCATTTCAGCGTAGTCAACATCGACCAATCTCTGGCCAAGGCCACGAATCTTGGGGCGAAGGTTGCCAAGGGCAAAGAAGAGATCCCGAACATCGGATGGTTCGCGATACTCCAGGACCCAGACGGCAACACTTTCGCCTTGTTCCAAGCCTCAGGCAGAATGTAGACAAAACTCGCGTACAATCCTACTCCCTCTTTTTTCTTCACAACGTAGCGGAGAGAATGGAATGCTTTTCCAGTTTGCAATCGCGACGGCGGTGCACTTAGGTGTGTTAGGTGCGCTAATTGCTCTACGCGTAAAGGAGCTGCCTAAATGGCAGAAATACGCACCGGGACCCCAATAGAACCGGTCGATAAGGCGTGACTTGGGCCTTCTAGGCCACCAGGAGTTTCTCGAATAAGAGTTCTCTGGCTAGGCTTGCTAGGTTTACAGGCGATGTCCCGTTCGTCCTGGCAAGTTGCTGGGCGGCCGGTGGTTCGGAAAGGTAGCTTGGCAGTCGG
>VBBB01000120.1:4181-4851 GCA_005882955.1 Candidatus Bathyarchaeota archaeon
TTGTCGCCCCACTCTCTCGACTTTTCAATTATCTGCGACATTTTCTTCTCGACATCATCCTCGCTCATCATTGGCGTAATCTTCCCATCATAACCTGTAGGCTCCAGCTCGTATGGACGGGGTGTAGGTTTTTTCGTGGCAGGGTCTAGTCGATCTTCCCCGCCATACCATTCCTTGGTGTTGATATCGTTGTAGGTGGGACAGGGTTGGAGTATGACGACTAGTGCGAAGCCTTTGTGGGCGACCGCTTTCTTTACCGTCTCTTTGAGATGTTTCGTGTTGTAGGCGTAAGAGCGGGCGATGAATGTGAAGCCCGATGCGAGCGCGAGTAGAATTGGGTTGACGCTTGTGTTGATGTTAGGCATAGGTAGTGATTTGGTCTGCATCCCGAGCTGTAGCGTGGGTGAGGCTTGTCCCTTGGTGAGTCCGTAGACTCCGTTGTCGTGGATGATGTAGGTCATGTCGATGTTTCTCCGTCCTGCGTGGACAAAGTGTCCCACTCCTATTCCGAGCCCGTCGCCGTCGCCTCCTATTGCGATAACCTCTAGATCAGGGTTCGCAAGTTTCGCGCCCTGCGCGAAGGGTAGAACTCTGCCATGTAGTGTGTGTACGCCGGTAGCGTTTGTGAAGTGGACGATCTTTCCGGAACAGCCTATTCCGGAGAAGAGGA
>VBBB01000120.1:5211-5728 GCA_005882955.1 Candidatus Bathyarchaeota archaeon
TAACACTCTGTGTCGGGAAAGGATTTGCAAGTCGGAGTTGCAAGAACTCGACGCTGATTCCGTCTTTCTCGAGAAGTTTGATCTCGTCGAGTATTGGTCCCTTCGTTGATCCCCAGCTGACAAGTGTGGCGTCGGCCTGTTTCTTGCTGGACGGGAAGAAGTTGAACTTCTCCATTTCAGGAATCTCCCGCGCCGCCGTTTCCAGCTTGGTCATTCGCTTGTCCATCATGCTAATTCTGTTGAATGGATCCTCTTCGATGTGTCCCATTTCGTCGTGTTCGTCTCCGCTGTTCCAGAAACGGTGTCCTGAGCCGAGCACTGCTCTAGGCGATACGCCGTCGGGGGAGAACGCGAATCTGTGGTATGGCTCGCCGTTCCCGTTCGGGGATCCGTTGTTCTCGACCATCTTTCCACGATTAATCTTGACTAGGTCGGCTTTGAGTTGTGGAATCGTAACGCTGGTGTTGGCCATTGAATTGTCGATGAGGTGTATGGACGGCATCTGGAATTGTTCTGC
>VBBB01000120.1:5812-12803 GCA_005882955.1 Candidatus Bathyarchaeota archaeon
GGTCTCCTTGTTCGTGGCGTGTGGGTTGGCCTGTTGAGGGTCCTCCGCGCGAGTATTGTGTTATGACTACCGGGACCTCGTTCATTCCTGCCCATCCTAGGCCTTCGACCATTAGTGAGAATCCTGGTCCGGAGGTTGATGTTGCGGCTCGGGCTCCGGCTAGTGCCGCGCCTGTGGCCATTGTGATAGCAGCAATCTCATCCTCTGTCTGTGTGACTAGAACTGATCCTTTCTTTCCAGGTTGACCCCCGTCGATGAGGTCAAAGTTTTCGTGTGATTCTATGAACTCGCTCTCGTCGGCGGCGGGCGTGATAGGGTAGTATGTCTGGACTCTGCATCCGCCGACAATTTTTCCCAGGGCGACTGCTTCGTTGCCCATGAGTAATAGTCTGGGCTGGTTCTGTATCGGCTTGAGCTGGTACGAGAAAGACTGTTTCGGAAGTCCCCTGGCGATGTCGTAGGCCATCTTGGCCCCGATCTCGTTCATGTCGATGACCTTCTTCTTGCTTCCAAAGGTCCTAGCGATCGACTGGTTGAGGTAGTTGAGGTCAAAGCCGAGGATCGCGAATGAGGCTGCGACCGAGAGGACGTTGACTATCCGTGAGACTTTGCTGAGCTGGTGTTCTCCAATCTGGGTGGCCGTCTTTGCGACTATGTCATTATACGGTATCGGGTAGAGGTTGACGTTTCTCTTCTTGGCCTCTTCCAGTATTCCCGCGACAGTTCCGGGCAGTCCCTGCTTGGCTAGTCTGTCTTTGACCCGGGCTACGACTGGCTGTTCGATGGTGTCGACTTTGTCTATCTCGACCGCGCTGAAGGTGGGGTCGTAGATTATTCCCCCTCCGGGGCAGACCTCGTCGGCGTGGCGTATGAGGGTCTCGGCGTCAAATGTGGCTAGGAGGTTGACGTTGTTTACTTGGGATCTTACCCTCTCGCTGTTCGCTCGGACCTCGAAATAGCTGTGTGGTCCCTTGATGCTTGAATAGTATTCTCGTGAGCCAAAGATCCAGAGACCGGAGAGGGCGCAGGCTCCTGCGAATATGTTAGCGGATGAGTCGACTCCGCTGCCTTGCGGGCCACCGGTCATCCAAGAGAGGTCGTTTGTCTTGGCTGGAGCGTTGCTCGTCGATTAGCCCCCGGTCGCCCTTCCATGTCCTACCGCGCAGTCGCAATCGCTGCTCTCGCTACAGTATGGGCAGGCGCACTCACAATCGTCCATTACAGTTTCACAGTTGGGACACATATACAGTTCGCTTTTGTCCAGCACAATTATCGCAGTAAAAAGGTGCTGGTCTTCTCAATAAGGCTTTACGGAAGAATCAGTCCGGGCTGCTCCTGTCCTAACTGTGGAGGTTACTCCTTATTTCAAATCCTAATTCTCAGTGCGACTGATCTGTCCTTTCTTGTCTGTAGCCAGTGGATGAACCGAATTAGTCGGTATTGAATGCCGTATTTTGTCTTGAGGAGTGAGAACGCAGTCTTCGCTTCTCCCTCGCCAGCTATGAGGGCCTCCGCCTCGATCCAATCGCTCTTGGGGATGCCTCTTCCAGTCGACGGTGCAATTCGGACGTGTGGGTTACGCCGAATTCTCTTTGCTTTCCCTGTGTCCGTGTTGGTCCTGACGTAGATGATTCCTTGATGTTCAACAAACCAGACGGGAGTTCGAACTGGGTCCCCATTCTTCCGGTAGGTTTCGATTACGAGGTATCGTTCGGCGACAAGGTCCGCAAGCTTCGCCGTGGGAGCGTCGGCACTTGCGGGTTGGGTCGTATCCAGAGCCTCGCTCCGGTTTTTTCTCAGATCAGTTCAATATTCTCTTCGTTGAATCCTAGTTTGACAAGTTCATCTCTTGTCTTCGTTCGCTGTTCTCCATGTAGGACGATTCGTCCATCCTCCACATCCCCACCCGTACCAAGTGCCTCCTTTAGCTGACGCGCAAGTTCTCTCAGAGAGGATTCATCCTTGGTGAGTCTGTGTGGCTCGACGACAGTCACTTCTCTTCCAGAGCGATGATGAGTCTCCAGTCTAACGACAAAGTGCTCTGATTCCCTGTCGATGTGTTTCAATATGTCCTCGAAGGTAAGGTCTTCACTACTCATTCAATCTCTCTCCTAAGCCTCAACCATTTGTTGCGAATGTTCGACTGTGTGATGGTAATGTTCGGGCGGCATAAAAGACTGGAAGGCTCTGTCGACAACCTCGCTCAGTGCTGGGTGAATGTGCATCATATCCCTTATTGGCCTGTAAGTCTGTTCGGGCGTGTACATTAATGGGATTATCTCGTGCATTAGTGTCGAGGCTTCGGGGCCGATGATGTGGGCGCCTAGGATTCTCTCGGTGTCTGCTTCCACGATTACCTTGACGAAATAGTCCTTGACATTCAGCGCTTCTCCTTTGGCAGTGTCCTCGTACTTGTGGTGGCCTATCAGCACTTTGTCTGGTCCATACTTCGCTATGGCTTCTTGTTCCTTCATTCCGACGCCTGCAATCTCAGGGTAGGTGAATATGGCGTGGGGCACAGCGTGGTAGTCTACTTTGACCTTCCTTTTGAGTATCGCGTTGTAGTAGACTATGGCCGATTCATAGTTTGCAACGTGTTTGAAGAGATACTTCCCATCCGCATCTCCAAGCGCCCATATGCCCGGCTGGGAGGTCTCCAGATATTCATTGACTGTAATCCATCCATCGGGCGTCGTCTTTATTCCAGACTTCTCGGGATGAAGGATATCAGTTATCGGTCCTCTCCCACTTGCAATCATTATCTCCCGTGCTGTGACCGTCACCGTCTTCCCAGTCTTGCGGTCGAGAGCAACCAGCTCCTTCAAGCCCTGCGAGATTTCTCTCACTTCCTTCACTTCGTGGTTGGTGATTATGTTCATGTGTCGGCCCAGCACCTTCTTTGCCAAGGCTGAGACTTCAGGCTCTTCCTCGGGCACGAACTGGGGGTTTCTTCCTATGATTGTGACTTTGGACCCCATGCATGCGAAGAAGTGGCCGAACTCTGCGGCAATGTATCCTCCTCCAACAATGGCGATGCTCTCCGGTAACTGTTTCATCTTGAACGCGGAGTCGCTCGTGTGATAGCTGATTTTGTCGAGGCCCTTGATCTGCGGAATGATTGTCTTGGAACCGATGCAGAGGAAGATCATCTTCGACTTGATCTCAGTGCCTCTGACTCTCATGATGTATGGAGCAATGAATTCTGCTGGCTCGTGGTAGTAGTCGATATTCTTCGAGCTGGATAGGCCCTCTCGTATCTGGTCGATATCTGTGTAGATGAGCTTCCGCATCCTATCCATTACAAATTCGAAGCTGATTTTCTTGATCTGAGTGTCAATGCCTAGGTCTCGGGCCTCCTCGATTTTCCGAACCAGTTCGGCAGGGTAGAGTAGAATCTTGGACGGTATGCATCCCCTTGTGAGGCATATGCCTCCGGGCTCGTCCTTATCGATAACAGCGATCCGAATGTTAGGATTCTCCTGAATCATCGGGTCAACGATGTTCATCGCTGATCCGGATCCGATTATGATTAGATCGTAATCTCTCATAGCAAGTTCAGGACTTGTAAGCTTGGATGAATGCAAGTTAAGAAGAGATCCGCCCAAGAGGCTTCTTGGCGGCGAGAATGGAGGAGACTCTCACGCTAGCGCTGAATCTGATGGGCACATTCGCCTTTGGGCTCAGCGGTGGTATCTTGGCGGTTAGGAAACAGATGGATCTGTTTGGGGTCCTCGTTCTGAGCGTGGCAACGGGGCTCGGTGGTGGAATCATGCGAGATATTGTGCTGGGTCATATTCCACCTGCGACCCTTAGCGACTGGCGTTATCTTGCGGCCGCCGGCTTGGCTGGGTTGTCGGTCTTTCTATGGTTCAGTAGGGTGGTTCATCACGGCAAGTTCCTGACTACGTTTGACGCAGTCGGGCTGAGTATTTTCACAGTTACAGGAACTACCATCGCGCTTGATGCCGGTCTAGGTCCTGGGCCCGCGGCCTTGCTAGGCATGCTCACTGGTGTGGGGGGTGGGGTAGTGAGAGATTTGTTGGCCGCTGAGGTTCCGTTGATCTTTCGAAGCGAAGTCTATGCTGTCGCTTCGATGCTGGGAGCGATAATTGTCATAGTTGCTAGCCAGGCCGGGTTCTCCGGGATCCCAGCGGAGATTCTTGCAGCCCTTGCGACTTTCATTCTACGGATGGTGAGTGTTCAGAGGGGATGGAAGATTCCAGTTGCGAGACCGAAAATAGAGACTCGATGATACAGCCTTGTTCATCCCTTCCAAGTTTCGAGGTCGATAAATTGTTCTGACTGTTGCGGTTTGCTCATGCGATAACAGTTTTGACGTCTGAGCATTCGAGGAATCTGCCGAGGTCTGAAGCTTCTTCCTTTATCCGCAAAGAAACGGCTTTTGAAATTCTTGAGAAGGGAGTCATGCGGACTGTGAGATTGTTCCTGTTCTGTTGATGGGACCATACGCCTTGCGCTCTGCCATCTACTAGAAGGACCGGGGAGACCCATCCTTGATTGCGATAGATCTTCTTGTGGTTTCCTTGATCGACTATGTTCCTGTGAGACTTGTGTCCTAGGAGGAAGGAGTCGAAGTAGGGCAGAAGGCGTACGACTGGCTCGTCAAGCTCCGCCTTTTCTAGATCCGGTAGATCCGATTGGAGCATACTGGCTTTCCAGCCTTCGACGTCAACGTGAGCAAGGTTCTCCGCCTCGCTCTGCCAGATTGGTTTTGCGTCACGCACATACATTCCAGCCCACAATGCGAAGTCCTGTAATGTTGTGGGTCCGAAAGCTCTGAGATACTTGACGAGTAACTCCCGCTCGGCCTTTTCAACGGGTATGTCCTTCCAGAATGGGATCCACTTGTCAGCTCTGACATAGGTCGCTTCGTTTCCGTCGCCAGGTCCCGAAACTATGACGTCGCGGGCGGCAATGACGTGGAGAAGCCATCCAACCGGCAACAGAGATCCCCCGACTCTGACCCATGGAACAGGTCTCTTGTTTCCCCATCCTCCCCCAGCCTTCGACTTCAACTTGTACCCGTGAGACTTGCTGAGTATCTCTGCAAGTTCGGAGCGTGTGCGCGGCTCCCCTAGAGCGCCGAGAACAGCATCCAGTAGCTCATCGAGTTTCTCTTGGGAACCTATGCGAGAAAGAGCGTGGTGGAAATGATAGGTTGCTCTCCGGGTCGTTCCTCTGACGAAGACTGCAAGTTGATCGGATGGTAGGAGAAACATTGTTCTCCTCATAGCCCACGCCCTTACCAGCGTGTGGTCATTCACGTGCTGGATTCTTGCTCCTTTGACTCGTGCCCAGATCGACAGCTGAGCTGCCGAAAGTACCTGTGATTGTGCGCCGCCGATGTCCCCCAGAACCGAAGTCATGGAGGCTGAGGGCTGGCGTTTGGAGAGATGGTGTTGGGAGAGCCTGAATGCAGCTACCTTTCTCCAGGAAACACGAATGGGCTTTTGCTCTGTCGGACCGCGCATTGTTCTAGCTGAGCACCTTGTAGCGGACGACTAGGTCGGGTCCGTATTTCGCGGTGTTGAGTAGCTTCAGCTTGACTCCATCTCTGACAAGACCTCTTCCCTTTCCTTCGACGAGGCTCACCGCTTTCTCTCCTCCCAGAATCCTAGGAGTGATGGCGACCGAGACCTCGTCAACAAGGCCACTACTCAGCATGCTCCAATTCAGCGCTCCTCCTCCTTCCAGGAGAATCTTCCGGATTCCGAGCTTTCTCAGGGTCTGAAGGAGGATCTTTACTGATACTAGCGGGCCTTTTCCGCAGACAAAGACTTTCACACCTCTCCTTTCAAGAATCTCGAGTCTGTTCTTTGGTGCTCTGGACGTTACAGCGACGATTGTAGGGATCTCTCTCGCTGTTCTGACTACATACGAGGTGAGCGGCGTCTGTGCGGTGCTGTCTACGATGATCCTGTGGGGTTTGCGCCCTCTTGCAAACTTCACTGTAAGTTTTGGGTCGTCTCTGAGCAATGTTCTCATTCCGACCATTATGCCGTCAACTGAGGCCCTCAAGCGGTGGACCCTTCTGAGGTCGGACGGCGACGACATTCGAGAGTCGCCAGTGTATGTGGCGATTTTTCCGTCGAGGCTCATCGCAGCGTTGAGTATCACGTAAGGGCGGGAATTCCGGCTGCCTGGCATTGCTAGTGCCATCGGTGTAGAGTGTTGCCTAAAAGACCGAATCTGATCGGCGTCTGATTAATTAGCGGAGGGACGTATCGAGGAGTGCGGGATTCGTTGCGAAAAGAGGATGCTACGTCCCGGAGTCGGGAACCGGAGTTCGGCATCAGTATTACGCCCTACAGTAGTAGTGCGGACAATATTTTCAATATCGCAAAGACAGCCGACGAAGTGGGCCTAGAGATTATCGGTATTCAGGATCATCCGTACAATGGTAGTTTCCTTGATACGTGGACCCTGATTAGCGCCTTGGCGGCGTCCACTAGGAAAATTAGGTATTTTCCAGACGTTAGCGATCTACCCATGAGAGCACCTGCAATCTTGGCAAAATCGGTCGCTACACTGGATATCCTGACGAAAGGACGCATAGAGTTGGGCCTGGGGACGGGTGCGTTCTGGGATGCTATCCAGTCGTGGGGCGGGACTAGGAGAACTCCTAGTGAAGCTGTTGCAGCGTACGAGGAAGCGCTACAGGTTATTCATCTCATCTGGAACTATGGCAAAGATCGTAGTCGTGTAAGTTTTCCTGGAAAATATTACCGGCTGGAAAATGCCCAAGCAGGTCCGAGCCCCTATCATCGGATAAGCATCTGGACTGGCGCGGTTGGGCCGCGTATGATGCGGCTTATCGGCAGACTAACGGATGGCTGGGTTAATCCGCTCAGTACCTATACGTCAAGCGACGAGATAAGGGGACGACAACGGCTTATCGACGAGTCGGCGAAGAAGAACGGTAGATCACCAGAATCGATCAGACGAATCGCTCAGGTTGTCGGCGTGATCG
>VBBB01000121.1:0-3179 GCA_005882955.1 Candidatus Bathyarchaeota archaeon
CCTGAGACTGAGGCCGCGTTGGATGACCAGGCTTCTATTTACGAAAGTCTGAGAGCTTGGATATTACAAATGCTTAGGGTAAGAGAGGCGCCTCATAGAATCGGAGGGATCGAATTCCAGGTCGATGGCGTCGGATTCATGCACTCGCATGGACCCTCATGGCTCGACATTCGGCTCTCGAAAGAGGACCAGGCATCAGTACTGAAGACCGGACAGGCTCTTCCTCATCAGGCACAGGTGCACGCCCAAGCCGGATGGGTTAGCTTCCGAATCGAGATCTCGCAAGATATTGCGACCGCAAAGAAGGTCATACATCTTGCCTACAAGAACGCAAGGAAGAATCCGGGGGATCTCGAGTCTAGATGAACCAAGAAGGTCTCGTGGAGATTACTGTAGTGAAATATCTTCTCAAGGCCAACTGATTCAAAAGCCCGGAGTTTCGCGACCTTGGCGAGTTAGACTTTGAATTGAAAGCCATTCCTTCTACCTATGCTCCACCTCGTGCGCCGCCAGGCGGAAAACCGCTTTCCAACCGCCAGAAGGTAACGCTAGTAGCTACGATCCTAATCACGATCTTGATTGTCATATTGTTAGGATTATTCTTACAACATCGTCTCTAGCCTCGATCTCGCACGAGGAAATGAGATCCCCTCAGAAGATGAGCTTCACCGAGCAAATTTGAGACGGGGCAGAGCTTTGTGAGCGGCCCTCTAGCTTCGGCTTGATGTCTTCTTGGTCCCTGGAGCTTCTCTTGTCGGTTCTTCTGGGAAGAGGTCCTTGGGCATCCCCGACATTACATCGGCGAACGAGTCTCTCTCAGGTCCCGGAATTCCTGGATTGTGAGCCCTGATTCTGTTGAAGAGGTCGTCTATCTTATCGCCTATCTTGCTCTTCGCTTTGATCGTCTCATCAAGCTCCTGGCCATCACTCTCTAGTCGTTGCAGTCTTGCGGCCAGTCCCTCGATTCCTTTCGAGACTTCCAGCATTCCGTTGACGGTTGCGAGAGATGACTTCAAGGTGGAGAGTTCTTTCTGGAGAGCTTCTCGATAGCTGCGTAGTCTGTCGAGTATGGGCTGGTAGAGTCTCAGAAAATCGGTCATGAGATTCTCAAACTGTCTAATCGCCAGTGTGTATCTTTCTTCCTTCTTTTTCTCCCCAAACCCTTTCGCTGTCTGAATGAGCTTCTCGCGAAGAGTTACTCTCTCTATTACATCATCCAAGACTTCTCGTATGTTGTAAGAGTCGTCGAACATCGTTTCGCGCATCAGGAACCGAATAACCCGCATTCGAGCGGGAGGCTTAAGAAATCCGTCACCATCGGCCCAACTGCCCAGTATCTCGGATTTTCTATGGATCGTCGGGTCGAGGCACCATGCGGAGAATCGTTAGACGGCTATCGCTCTTTGAACGTGTCAGAGCGTGACGTTTATGAAGCCTCTCATCCAGAGAGGATGGAAATTACAGTGGTACGTGTAGAGACCGGGAGTGGTCAGCTGGACGAAGAAAGTATTACCACTGTCCAGTTCCCCTGAATCAAACTTGGTAGCCCCGCTAGGGACAAGTGTAGCGGTGACGGTATGGGGTGAGTCGTCATGGTTCTTCCACTGGACAAAGGTTCCCACCTTGATCTTCACATTCGAGGATGCAAAGTTCAGGTGGCTGTCAATCGAGACTCCAGACGGAATGTCTACGCAGGTCGCGGTGGGGCTTGGACACACGATGGGCTTAGGCTTGGCGGGAAAAACCAGCACATAGAACATGGACCCACCGAGTACAAGCCCGACAAGGAGGAGGGCTGAGAGCACAACTGTATCCGGCTGGTATGTAGAAGTTGTCAATCTTCTCACCTAGTGCCCTATCGAGCCTAACGCGAGAACCACGGCAAGTACAGCGAAGAAGAGTGAAGCAGCAGCAAGCCCGACGATTCCACGGGGCTCATATTTGAGGCGTAGGAATACCATGGCTACGGCAAGGATCTGGCTCGCAGCGAGTGCGGCTATGACTATGTTCGTATAGATTGTAGTTGGGCTCAGAAAGTTCTTCGCCAAAACCCATTCTAAGAGAGTTGCAACAACCAGGTAGGACCAGACCGCTATCGGGGTTGTGTTGTTCATCTTTCTCACAACAAATAGAAGAGGGGAAAGACGACGAGCCAGACACAGTTCACGAATGACCAGTATAGGTTGAAGTTCTCTACTGAGCCGTAGTGTTCGGCTGAGAAGCCGCCAGTGGCAGCCCTTTTCATGAGATAGATCATTATCAAGAGTCCGGCGAGGACATGAGCGCCGTGTATTCCCGTCGTGACGAGGTAGCTGCTCACAGGCAGCCCAATTGGGGAGCCGGGCACCAAGTTCGTTATGAGACCATACCACTCGGTTCCCTTTATTCCTAGGGAAATGATCCCGAGCAGAAGAGTCGCTCCCAGCCAGCCGATCAGGCCTCGTCTGTTACCGGCCTTTATCGACCGAAGCCCGAGATAGGCCGTCAGGCTGCTCGTAATGACGATGAGGGTGTCGATGGTTCCAAAATTGATGTCGTGAAGAACGCCTGGGGTTGGCCAGTAGGGGAAGTTGACTCGTATGAACGCGTAACTTCCCAAGAGGACGCCGAAAAGCACCGCTTCAGACCCTAGGAAGGTCCACATGGCCAGCTTGTCCTTCGGTACCTTGCTGAAGGGCCAGCGCTCGCCCTCCTCTTCTTCAGGAAGTCTGAATCTGCCTCTGTAATCGTCCCAGGCCCAGCCGAAGACTCCCCCGGCGAGAATGACAAGACCGATGATAATTACTGGTAGGCCGAAGGCAAGCCCTGCCATACTCACCGCGAAGCCGAGGCAAAGAATTATCGGCCTCGAACTGAGAGGACTTGCCTCATGAGCGGATTCGGACGTTGCGTGAGAAACCCCATTCCCAAGACCAATCCCGATACCATGACTTGAAGCTCCGACAGGATGGGGCATACTTGGGCCGCTAACCCATTCTCTATCTGTCGAATTCCAAGGATTCATAGGGGCACGCGGACCTCGCAGGGTCATTCCCATATTATAGACGAGGAGAAGCTGAGATGGGATGAAGATGAATGCCCCAACGGTTGCGACAAAGTTGGCCGGGCCCCACCCCGTCGACGCGAGATAGGTGACGATGCGCCTCGGCATATCTTCGAGGAAGAACATTGGGAAGAAG
>VBBB01000121.1:3195-10603 GCA_005882955.1 Candidatus Bathyarchaeota archaeon
GAAGGAGAGTATAAAATGGGTCTTTCCAAGGGTCTCATTATACATCCTCCCAGTCATCTTGGGCAGCCAGTAGTATATTCCCGCGAACAGCCCGAACTCCGAGGCTCCAACCATCACGTAGTGAAAGTGCGCCACAACAAAATATGTGCCCCTTAGGGCGATGTCGAGAGCCAGTGACGAGTTGAAGACGCCTGACAGTCCACCGATTACAAAGATGATGACGGAGCCCAGCGCGAAGAGCATAGGAGTAGTGAGCTTGACCGCTCCTTTGTACATGGTTCCTATGAAAGAAAGCATCAGAACCCCGAAGGGAATTGAGATCATCTCTGTGTTGATCGTAAACACCTCACGCTCCGTCAAACTGATCCCCGTCAAGAACATGTGATGACCGTACACCATGTAGCTCAGCAGAACGACAATTCCGACCGCGGCGAACAGCGGCTTCCTTGCATAGACTGGTCTCCCGGAGAAAGTCGCGATTATTCCGGCTACGATTCCGAACGCGGGCAGCAAGACGATGTAGACTTCAGGGTGACCGAAGAACCACCAGACATGGTCCCAGAGGATAGAACCACCGGCAGAGGAGGTGAAGAAGGAGGTCCCGAGAAGTCTGTCAGCCTCGAGCATAATGAGACCTGCGATGAGAGAGGGGAAGGCCCATAGAAACTGGAGCATTGTCCAGAAAGTGAACATCGTAAACATGGGCAGCTTGACAAAGCTGACACCCCGTGCTCTATGCCAGAGGATCGTGACGAGTATGTTTACGGTGCCGACCGTGTTCGAGGCGGCTAGAACGATGAGGGCTGCAGCTCCCAACGTCTCGCCGGAGCCAGGGCTAAACTGGAGCGACGTAAGTGGAGAATAGTTCGTCCACCCCGATGCGGGAGAGCCTCCCGGAACGAAGAAACTTGCGAAAGCGGTTATTCCACTGAATACGTACATCCAGTAGCTCGTGGCGTTGAGCCTTGCAAACGCCACGTCGGCGGCTCCTATCTGGAGGGGAACGAAATAGTTTGCAAAAGCGATTCCCAGCGGCGAGAGGAACCAGAGTACCATGATCAGACCATGCATCGTAACCGCCTCGTTGTACTGTGGAGGCTGAAGGAATGTCTCAGAGGGGAATGCGAGCTGTGTACGCATGAGAAATGCAAGAATCCCAGCCAAGAAGGCGAAGTAGAACGATGTTACCAGATAGAGAATACCGACCTCCTTATGGTTGGTTGTAAACAACCACCTCTTCAGCCAACCAGTATTCAGGCTCACACCGCCTAGGTGACCACGAGCTTTGCTCTCATGAAAGCGTGCCCGGCCCCACAAAGCTCGTAACACAGGATCGGGAATGTCCCTGTGGTGGATACTTGGAACCATATCAGGTTGTATTTGCCTGGGATCGCGTCTGCCTTCACGCGAAGGTCCGGGATGCCGAACGAGTGAAACACGTCGATCGAGGTTATGTTCAGAATCACGATCTTGTTGTGGGGTACAGTCAATACGGCAGGAACACCGCAGCCGCTTGTACAGTTGAAGCTCCACGAGAAGCGCTGGCCAGTGACATTGACGTGTAACGCGTTTGGATCGTTCCAGCCATTCGGCGGGTTGTTGTAGACGCCTATGGCCTGGAAGCTAGCATAGCCCGCGCCTGCTAGCACGGAGGCCATGACTATTACGATTATGAGAACGGTCCGGATCGGAATCTTCCCGTCCTCCCCATGCTGCGCTGGACCGGAACCAGGTCTAGCCCGGAACTTTGTTGCGAAAAACACTAGGGCTCCTATCGTGATTGTACCGGCAGCGACAGCCAAAACCCAGTACAGGTTGTAGAGAGACTGGCGCTAATATCGCCAGCAGACCGCGCCTCAGAAGAGGCCTTCGTCCCCTCCGATCGAGATTTAAGCTTAGTGAGTACACCGGGACACGAGCGCAAGCGCTAGTTCGATGGTCAGTGCCAGACTCTAGGCCCTTCAATATGGCATCTCTCACGCGGCAGAGTGCTCGTTCCGTCTTCTCTGATGGTCTCGTGCGGTTGGGTAAACCATGCTGACCAGCAGGACTCTGGCGATTCTCGCAATATCAATTACTGCGTTCTCCGGATTCATCACTATCCAGTACTTCCACTTGCCTAGCGCAGCCTTCAGCGTGTCCCTTGCCCAAAGATGTGAAAGACCCGCAGGCTACGTCCTGATGATTCTAGACAACAACGGATTCAACGACAGTATCCACAGAGGCCAGCCAACCATCGAGTTTCAACGAGGCGATACTGTCAACATTCTAGTTTGCAACCTCGACCCAATCCAGTCCCACGGCTTCGCCATCGACCACTATTTTCCCACAGGTGTCACTTTGAGACCGGGCGAAGCATACAAGGTGTCCTTTGTCGCTAAGGAACCCGGTAGCTTCACAATCTACTGCAACGTCTTCTGCACAGTCCACGCATTCATGAAAGGCAGACTGGTAGTGAACTGACGGAAGGGTTTCACCTCTCGAACATGAACTACCATTATATACTCTGAAACGCGGGTCTTGCAGAGGAAGATGTCACAATCCCAAACAGCATCGTCAACAGGTCGCGCAGCGTTGGCGTTAGGAGTCGTCGCACTCATCATCGGTGCCTCGGCCCTGGGTTACGCCGTCTACCTTGGTCTCAGCCAGTTGCCATCCCAACTATCCGCAGTCACTGTAAATGTACCATGCTCAACAAGTCAGCCATGCGCGGACAAGACAATCAGAATCGATTGGACCCTCGACGACTCTGGTCAGGACAGATACAACCCCCAGTACGTCACTGTCGTTCAAGGCGACAATCTGACGATCATACTCATTACCAACGACACTACAGACGCTCACACCTTCACTATCAATTTGGGACTCAGAGGCTTTTCCAGCAGCACCTTCTTCCAGCTGAACAACAGCTGGACGGGCCTGTCAAGTGGTAGCTTCATCACGGCTGGGACTCCTGGGTACAACCTTAATTTCACAGGAAAGCCAGACGGATGTATGGACAATAATGGCAACACAGTCGCCTGCAACACCCACAAGATGGATGACACTGCAAATGGAGGCACAGGTCCTAACGGGGATTGCAACAACACACTCGAAAATCCTCCAACCTCAAGTGCCCCCCCGTGTGATCTCTGGTCCGTTGGCTATCTCGGGGTAGTCAATACTCCGGGTGTCTACAAGTTCTTCTGCTTCTATCATCAGAAAGGCGGCATGTTCGGCTATATCACGGTGCTTCCAAACAAAGGATTCTCCGCCTAATCCCCCAATTTTTTATTCTTATCTTAGACCAATCCGTCATAATGGATAATGTGGAATAACCTTAACGTCTAAGACCATGGCCAAGAACACGATGGCGAGGTAGGGGCTGGAGAATTTGAAAGCGATCCATGCCTGAGCCTTGGATGGATTGGCCACGAGTCTGAGATCAACCAGTATCATACCAAGCCCCAGCACCGCTGCAATTGAGAGGTAGACGATGCCTAGGCCGCCGAACGGGACAAGCATTAACGAGAGGGGCACAAGGAGGAAAGTGTTGAGGGCAATGTACTGTGCAGTCTTCTTCTCGCCCACCACCACCGGGAGCATCGGGATTCCCGCCTTCGAATAATCGCCCACGGCTCTCATTGCCAGCGCCCAGAAATGACTCGGTGTCCAGACAAAAACCAATAGAGCCATCAACCACGGAGCTAGAGCCGTCAACTGTCCAGTCGCTGCCGCCCAGCCCGCAAGCGGAGCACAACTTCCGGCGAACCCTCCTAACACAATATTCAGGGCTGTTCTGGGTTTCAGATAAGTGGTGTAGAAGAGGACGTAGATAGCGGCGCCGAGAAGAATAGAGAGACTTGCAAGTAGTGGTAGTAGTAGCGCGGATACGACGATTCCTGCTCCATATAGGACGAGACCGAAGACGAGAGCCTCGACTGGAGTGACCTCGCCCTGTGGGATCGGCCGGCGGGTTGTCCGTCCCATCGTCCTATCCAAGTCTCGGTCAAGATAACAGTTCAAGGCTCCCGCCCCTCCAGACGGCGAGAGTTCCTGCGACAATTACCGCAATGAGCCGCACAATATTGACGGTGGAGGCTGCAACGAGGAAAGCCATCAGCGCTGTAAAGTCCAGCAGGAGAACTATCTTCGGCTTCGTTAACTCCCAGTAGGCACTGAGGGTCTTCGACTTTCGTATCTGCAAGCTTTGCAAGCTCGGATACAAACAAGTCGAACCACGCCTAAGAGGGTTTTTAACGATACCTATTCAACAATGACAGGAACGAACCTGCTGGGCAGACTCGGGCTGCCATTATCAAGAATTGGGCGTAGCGATGCCAGGGAAGAAAAAGTATAGCGATGACTTATTAGATCGTCCTTTTGCCGCCCTTGCCCGTGCAGAATATGCATCACACTAGGGTCGTACACTTTGAGATACCGGCCGACAACGAGGAACGCGCAAAGAGCTTCTACCAGAAAGCCTTCGGATGGGACATCAGCAAGTACCCCGGAATGGAATACCACATGGTTGGGACTACAGAGATGGACCAGAAGACCCAGATGCCAACGAAACCAGGAGCCATCAACGGCGGACTAACAAAACGCAACAACGAAGTCAAGAACACCGTCATCACAGTCGACGTCCCGGATATCGAGGCTGCATTGAAGAACATTGAGAAACTAGGCGGCAAGACCGTCCGGAAGAAAGAGCCAGTTACTGACATGGGCTTCACAGCCTACTTCAAAGACACCGAAGGAAACATCGTAGGCCTCTGGCAAAGCGCCCGCCGAATGTAAGGCACGATTCTACGCGTCGGACCGGACCCTTCTTTTTCTTTAGACAAGTCCGAGCAGACTACTGCCCGTTCTCTAGTTCATTTCAAAACTTGAAATGGGCATTTCAGTGGGGCGCTATCTTAGTCCCGCTGAGGAGAGCAAATAGTACATCACCCCGGCTATAGAAGCAGCAGCGGGTATAGTCAGGACCCAAGCATAGACGATTCGTCTGGCGACGCCCCATCTTACTGCGGACAAACGGCGTGTGGAACCCACTCCCATTATCGCGCCAGCGATAGTGTGGGTCGTGCTTACCGGTATTCCGAGTGATGCTGTTGCGAAAAGGGTCGTGGCGGCGGCGGTCTCTGCGCTGAATCCCCCGAAGGGTTGTAGTTTTGTTATTTTCATGCCCATGGTTCGAACTATTCGCCAGCCTCCGAAGTATGTTCCGAGGCCCATGGCTGTTCCAGCCATCAGGATTACGTAGAAGGGGACGAAGAAGACCGCTCCGAGCAACCCCTGTGCGAACAGTAGAGCGGCGATTATTCCCATCGTCTTCTGAGCATCGTTAGTCCCGTGGCCAAGACTGTAGAGGGCTGCTGATACTAGTTGTAGTCGACGGAAAGCGTGGTCCGCTGTTGAACGCGAGAACTTGGCGCCGATTCTGCTCGTCAACAGGATGAGACCAATAGCGAGTAGTAATCCTATCAATGGTGAGAGCGCGATAAAGAGAATTATCTTACTTACACCTGCGACTTGGACAACTCCCCATCCGCCTTTGACCACGCCCGCCCCGATCAATCCGCCTACCAGAGCATGTGATGAGCTGGTTGGCAGACCGAACCACCAAGTTATGATATCCCACGTGATCGCCCCGATTAGAGTCGAGAGGAGAAGCCAAGCGGTTACGATCGCCGGGTCTATCGTTCCCTTTCCGATAGTGGACGCGACGTTTACGCCGAATACGAAGGCTGCTACGAAGTTGAAGAAGGCAGCCCATAGAACCGCTATCCGCGGCGACAGGACCCGAGTAGACACAATAGTGGCTACTGAGTTGGCCGCGTCATGGAAGCCATTCAAGAAGTCAAAGAATAACGCGACGAGAATTACAAGGATGACTATCCCGACTGGGACGATGACCGTTGCCATGGAGCTCTTGACCTAAGAGTATTCGAGAATGATATCTCGAATCACTTGGACGACATCCTCACACTTGTCCGTAATGGTCTCCATCAACTCGTAAATCTCCTTAAGCTTGATTATTGAAATTGCGTCATTCGTCTTGAACAAGGCTGCGACAGCCTCGTTGAGAACAACGTCAGCCTCGTTTTCCAACCGGTCAACCTCGATGATCCTACTCTCGATCTCGGGTGCCTTGATTTTGTGAATACTTGCAAAGGCAAAATCGATCTCCTGAACAGACTTAACCACGAGTTCAGTGAATCTCCTCATAGGCTCAGTGGGAGAGCTGATCTCGTAAAGATAGAGGCGGTTTACTGCGGCATAGATGTAGTCTAAGACATCATCGTAAAGGGATGCTAGCTTGCTTATGTCTTCCCGATCGATGGGCGTAATGAAGGTCTTAATGAGACGGTCGTAGATTGAATGGACGATGTTATCGCCCTGATGTTCGATATCCTTGATCTTGTCACGTTTATCCGCCAGTTGGTCGAAATTCTGCACGAGCTCGTTGAAAGCAAGAGCGCCCCCGAGAACGTTCTTGGACTCTTGCTCTAGGAGTTGAAAGAATATCTTCTCTTGAGGGATCAGTAGCTCCCTTAGACCCATGGAAAGATCGATTGAGGCTTCGCTGGCTCAAACATAAACCGTTCTGTCCCGTCAACCAACCTGTTCAGTTCAGGGGTTCTCCTTTGATTCTGATCCCTGGTTCCCTTTCGACGCGCCCTATCCGTGTTGCGTCCTGTCGGCGCTTGTGGAATGCACGAATCCCTCGTTCCGATTGAGTCTCCGGGCAGATCACGACCAAGCCTACTCCCATGTTGAATGTCCGATACATTTCCGTGTCCTGTACACGTCCGGCTCGTTTTATGAGTTGAAATATTTCTGGCGGGGTCGGCAGTGTCCTGTACGCGTCCGACTTGTCTTATGAGTCGAAATATTTCGGGGGGCGTTGGCATTTCGTCGAGTTCTGCGCCGAGTCCAGCTTGTCCGATCACTCTTTCCAGCTTCAGGAAGGCTCCTCCACCCGTGATATGGGCGAGGCCGTGGACCTCCACCTTTTCGATTATTTCTTGCACGGCTTTTACGTAGATTCTTGTAGGCTCTAGAAGCTCCCTTCCAAGGCTTCTGTCTAGCCCCAGCGGTGTCTCGTCGAGCTTGTATCTCTTTAGGAGTATCTTCCTCGCTAAGCTAAGTCCGTTTGAGTGAATCCCCGAACTAGTGACTCCAACCAACACGTCACCTTCCCGAACACGGTCACCGAGAATGAGATCCCTCTTCCTGCAAAATCCTGTTGCGAACCCGACGAGATCGAATCCTCCATCTTCTGACAGGAGTTCTGGGACGATTGCGGTCTCTCCTCCGACAATTGCTATTCCTGCCTCCTTTGCGCCTTTCACGAGGCCTTTCGCCACCTCCTCAACGATCGCACGGTTAGGCCTGCTCATGGCTATGTAGTCGAGGAAGCTGG
>VBBB01000121.1:10690-13461 GCA_005882955.1 Candidatus Bathyarchaeota archaeon
TGTGAAGGCTTAACACTCGTCCTTGACCAAGGTCGACAAGACCCGCGTAATGTCCAATCGGAAAGATCGGCCATCCAACCTTGCCCTTTCGCGTCGCAAAAGTCGACTCTAGTCTACGAGCCAACAGCTTGTGAGTTTCGTGGATGTGCCTCGCGTCGACCCCTGCCTTAGCATAGGTCATGCGAGGCTGAGGCAAATCTACAGCTTCAGTCCAGTCAAACGCTCATACGCCATAATGTACCGCCGACTCGTCTCTTGGATAAGATCTGCCGGAAGGTCCGGTGGACGAGGCGTGGGTCTTCCCTCTCTTCTCGCCTCGTCAAGGGTCTTCTTGTAGCCGACCTTTCCAAGCCAGTCCCGGATCGGTTGCTTGTCATAACTCTCCTGCGTCTTCCCAGGCGAGTAGTCCGCCCTTGGCCATAATCTGAACTCGTCAGGTCCAATCGAATCTGCCAGCACAATGTTCTCTTGCTTGTCGAAGCCGAATTCGAGTTTGAGATCAGCAAGTATGAATCCAGCTTTCTCAGCTCTCAGAGACATCTTGTTGTAAATCTCGACCGTCTTCTTCCTAACTGCATCCAACTGTGCCGGGTCCAACCAGCCCTCTTCCTCAATCTGCTCCATCGTCACAGGCTCGTCTTTCACATCAGACTTTGTCGTAGGGTCAAAATATGGTTCAGGAAGTTTCGCGGCCAAGATTGGTTCTACAGGAATCGAGATTTCGCTTTTCGTCAATCTCTCGTAGAGGCTTCCGTAAAGATAACCACGGACCACAGCCTCCACAGGAATCATCTTCAGCTTTCTAACAACCATCCGATTCGTATCTTCGAGCCGGACCATGTGGTGTGGCGTGTTGAGATTGTTGAACCAGAACGCTGCTAGCTTCGCTAGAACTTCGCCCTTTCTTGGAATAGTTGATGGCAGGACCACGTCATAGGCTGAGACTCTGTCGGTGAAGATGAAGAGCAGTTGGTCATGTCCTATCTCGTAGACGTCTTTGACTTTTCCCCGTTTGAACGGAGTTGATAGATTCTCCATGGACTCTAACATCTTACAGCTGTCCGCTACGATACTGTGTGAGCTTCTTGGAGACTCCCACATCCGACAGGGCCAGGATCTCTGCAGCTAGCAGTCCAGCGTTTGTGCCGTTGTCGAGGCCAACCGTCCCAACGGGGACCCCTGAGGGTAATTGGACGATTGCAAGGATTGAGTCAAGATTCAGTTTTCCGGAGACCGGGACCCCGATAACAGGCTTCGTTGACAATGATGCTACAAAGCCTGGGAGAGCTGCGGAGAGACCCGCTATCGTGATGAACACATCAGCTTTCGAAGTCTCAACATACTTGTCAAGTTCCTTGTGATTCCGATGGCTAGACAGGACCTTCGTCTCATAGGGTACTCCGAGTTTATCCAGGATGGTCTCGGCTTTCTTTGCGATCTCTCGGTCGCTCTCGGATCCCATTAGAATGCTGACGCTTCTTGTCATTGACGACACCGTATCACGCGGGACTCCGTGACGACTATGTCTACTGGTACATCAAATTGATCCCGCGGCACCTTGCCGATGAGTTGCATGTTGAAAGCCAGACCGGCCGAGCGGACGTGTTGGGGCAGGTTCTTGATGACTCGGTCAAAGTATCCTCGTCCCCAGCCCAATCGGTAGCCTTCACGGTCCCAGACGATGCCTGGAACAAACATCACGTCCACAGTATCAAGGCTGACGGGATGAACGTTCTCAGGTTTAGGCTCAAGAATGCCGAACGTGCCGGGAGCCAGTTCGCTTCCTAGGTCTTTGATCTCGCTGTAGAACAGTTCGATGTCTCCCTTCTTCACGACTGGAATGAGGACGCGTTTTTCTTGGTCAAGAGTCGCTCGGATCAGGGGTCTAGTGTTGACCTCGCTGTCTTTGTTAACGTAGCACGCTATTCCTCGAGCTCGAACATATTCGTGGAGATGCAATACTTGATCGATAATGTCTTGGCTCTTCTGCTCGATCTCTCCAACTGACTGGCGATCTCTCAAACGAAGCATGTACCGTCTGAGATTCTCCTTCTCGACCGCAATCTGAGCCTCGGTCAAACCATCACACCAGCTCCTTCAACCGTGAGACAACGAAATGGGGAATGGTCCCGCGTATAATCATGCTCGCTGCATCTGAAGATACTCGCTCTCAATTTTGCCGCCTGACTTGATGTACAGTAATGCTCCCGGGGCTAGAGATTCAAGATACGAGAAGGTGTACACCGTCATCTTGTCCTGGCCTAATTTCTTCGCCCAACTTGAGGCTTGGCTCATCATGGTTAGGCCGTATCCTCGACTTCGATGTTTGGGGACGACAAATGTTCCCCGAAACCGGGCGTCTCCAGTTTTGTAATAGTCGGGGATTAGTCCGGTTAGTCCGACGACTTCTTTTCCTACGGATCCGGAGAGCCATCGTTCGCCCTTTTTGATTTCTTCTTGGAATTTCTGGGCGACGGCGTCTTCGCCTCCCTGTTCCTCGGTTCGCCAGTCCCAGTATGGACGGATAGATTCGACAAGAACCTTGGCGATCTCTGGGGCTGTCTTCTCAGTGATTTCCCTGATCTCAACAGGTTTGGTAGGCGATTCAAGGGTCCTTGTTAGAGCCCATGTTATCCTGAAATCTCTTCGAATGGGTTTGAACGCGAAGCTCTTGTAAACATCGACGTACGGCTGTATCGAGGGTGTAGTTGCTCTGAGGAACTCGGGCTTCTTTGTCTCGACATACTGTAGTGCTCTGCTGAGCAGTTTCT
>VBBB01000121.1:13475-15440 GCA_005882955.1 Candidatus Bathyarchaeota archaeon
GGCTGCGAGGTATCTTATGACCAGCCAGTTCTTCCGGGGAAGATTTGTGACTGCCACGCAGCCGACAATGGATCCTTTGTCTTCAGCGACGAAACAACCAGTTGGGTCAAAAGCGCTAGACGACAGAACATTCTTCGTGCCGGGAAGCTCGATAAAGCCCGAGGTCCATTCTTGCAAGTTATTCGGTAACGTTCCAATCTCTTCTGGCTCTGCATTCCTCACAATTGATTGAGGCAAACTCTTCTTCCCTCTATCATCCTCTCGTTTGGATGCTAGCCGCTTGGACCGCGTTCTCAAGCAAGCATGCGACTGTCATAGGCCCTACTCCTCCAGGGACGGGAGTAATGAACCCCGCTAGTTTGTTGACCTTTTCAAAATCTACATCACCGCGGAGTTTCCCCTCAACGCGTGTCAGACCCACATCTACGACAGCTGCTTTGGGCTTAACGTGTTCTGGTTTGATCTGGAAGCTCTCTCGTCCCACGGCGCTGACAAGGATGTCGGCTTTCTTTGTTATCTCAGTGAGATTAGGCGTCTTTGAGTGGCATATCGTTATGGTCGCGTCTCTGTTGAGAAACAGGTTTGCGAGGGGCCTGCCGACCAGTGTGGTTCGATTGATGATGACTGCCCGCTGCCCGGCAATAGGGACCTTGTAATGGAACAAGAGTTTGATGATTCCCTTAGGAGTGCAGGGCACAAGTTCCTCCATGCCGGTTGCCAGCCTTCCCTGATTGATCGGGTGGAGTCCATCGACGTCCTTGTAGGGAATTATTCTCTCAATGATTCTATCCTCATCAAAGCCGCGTGGGAGGGGAAGCTGGACAAGGATACCGTGGATCTTGGGATTCGTGTTCAGCTGGCCCAGCAGAGCCTCAACCTTGTCTTGAGGCGTGTTGGCTTGCAGATGATGGTTCTCGGAGTGGATTCCAACTTCTTCAGCAGCCTTGTGTTTCCCTCTTAGATAGCTAGAGCTGGCAGGGTCGTCGCCGACCTGAATGGTCGCGAGGAACGGCTTGATACCACGCTTCGCTAGCTGTCCAACTTGGAGTGCGACCTGTTTCTTGATCTCAGAGGCAACCAGCCTACCATCTAAAATTACCGCAGTCAAGTCTTGAGCACGACTCTCCGCCCTTCGATCTTCAACTGATCCTCAGTGAAGAGCCGGATCGCCTCCGGATACAGTCGATGCTCCTGCCGCAGAATTCTCTCTGAGAGAGTCTCAACTGTATCATCATCTCGGACTGGGACATGGGCTTGAAGGATTATTGGCCCTGCATCCACCTCCTTTGCGACGAAATGGACGGTGGCTCCTGAGACCTTCACTCCATGCTCCAAAGCGCGTTTCTGCGCTTCGAGGCCGGGGAAAGCGGGAAGCAGCGCCGGGTGCACGTTCATGATTCTGTTAGGATAGTGGTCGACGAATTGTGGGCTGAGGATTCGAAAGTAGCCGGCAAGAGCGATAAGACCGTCCTTGGGAGTAACACCGTGAGCTTCCAAGGTCGCCATAGTCTTCCGATCGTACTCAGGGTCCATCTTTGGTAGTCCCTTATCGTCAAGGACAACCGTCGGCACGTCATGTTTCCGGGCTATTTCAAGCGCTCCGACGCTTGGCTTGTTGCTGACGACAACACTCACCCGGCCCTTCGTAATGTATTTTCCATCCACGGCGTCCAATATCGATTCTAGATTGGAGCCGCGCCCCGAGACTAGGACGCCGATAGGAACCAAGACTATCTCCCGGTTCCAGTCCGGCTCTTTCTAAGATATGCGGTCTTCTGGCGACGAGAATTCGATGCGATGTCGAAAGCGATCACTCGGATAGACGC
Organism: Candidatus Bathyarchaeota archaeon; assembly: GCA_005882955.1. Classification (GTDB taxonomy): domain Archaea; phylum Thermoproteota; class Bathyarchaeia; order 40CM-2-53-6; family 40CM-2-53-6; genus 40CM-2-53-6. Next base: position 15,302 of record VBBB01000121.1, read on the forward strand.
GAATCCAAGAAACTTCCTCGCATCCCTTTTGAGTATCGTGCGGTCCTTCCTATCTCCAATACCCTTGTAAGTCTTGATAGCCGACTTGATAACTGGTTTCCATCGCGATGGGAGTCTCTTCAAAGCCCACCTCGCCGCT
>VBBB01000151.1:0-9220 GCA_005882955.1 Candidatus Bathyarchaeota archaeon
AACAATACCCGATGCCAAACACTCTCCACTCTCCAGTCAAAGGGTTGAAGCTACCGAACTGGCCGCGGCCATGATCGGTAAACCAGACGACGCCCCCGCGGTCGACGGCTAGTTGAATAGGGAAGGTGATTTCAACGCTGGGTGGCGGACCGTAGTCGGTAACGTTGCAGGACCCGGTAAGGCAGGGAGTTATGTGTCCGATCCTCTTTGCGGTCGTCTCGGCAAACCATATTGTGCCATCAGGTCCGGTAGTAACTCCTTGTAGCGAGGCGTTCGCTACCGGCACGTTGTAGGAATTGACCAACGTCTTTCCTATAGGGTCGTATTCAACGATTTGGTTGGTGCCTAGAAGTGTGATCCAGATCCTCTCTTTGTTGTCTATGGTCATGTACTGAGGACTGCCTCCTGTGAAAGTCAGTTCAACGGTCATGTTCCCAGGTGTGGTCGATTTGTAGTAAGCGAGACTGTTGTTTTCGAGGAACCAAACTCTAGTTAGGTTATGATCATAGACTATGTCTGACGGAATCGCTTCTACTAATGTGATAACGGGAGTGACAATAGGTTTGTCGCCTGCACCGACCGTGAAGTTTACTATCTGGGCTTTAGGAGGTTCAACGACATTACCCACAATATTGCCTTCCTTTATCGTGACAATCCAGACAGTCTTGTTGCTGGCTGGATAGAGGACAAACGGCGTAAAGTCTGACGAATTCTGCGAAATACGAAACGTAGTCACGTAAGGATTGGTTGACGAGGATCCAAGTATGACATTGGACGCCATGGGGCCAGCGGCTCTTGTCGTGAAGACTCCAACGAATTGAAAGGAGATTGCTAGAAGGATAATTGAGATCGTTGCCGTTCCCAGTTGACTCGTCGCGTGTTCCCTCTATGCGACGTTCAACGATCCGTTCTGCATGAAAGTATGCACAGTACAAAAGGAGATGCAGAACACTCTGAACTGGCCGATCTTAGATGCTAAGAATGGGGGCACTGAAAGGGTTTGTCCGCCCTGAATCTCGGTCCCCCGTATTGCATAGTTGTCTATTGCAAAACCGTGTGTTTGAGTATCACGGTTGATGATCGTAACCTTGACGATGTCGCACCGATGCACGCTCATGATCGGCCATTGTCCTTGATGATTCTTGCTGTCGTTGAACCCGTTGATGTTGGCCACGATAGTGAAATTGCGGGTTGTGCCGGCTATCCCTTCGCAAGGTGAACCGGGAAGACCAACGGCGAACGTCATGATCCCGGCTCCCAGAGCCGCGGCTACTACGATGACGATAACTGCAAGCATCTTGTTCTTCAGCACTAGTCTGCCTCGTACCTCGTAAAGGAGAACCGGAGGGTCCTGGAGGAAAACTCGCTAATAGGGTCTTCGCTCATATCATGATCTAGATCAATATTGTTTCGTCTAAGACCATCGTGCGCCGGACTTCCTGATCAAAGACATCTCTCACACTCACCAGCCGTTATCTCTTGCCAGACGCACTTGTACGTTAAACTGAGCTAGGTGATCATCGATCGTTGCCCCACTCAAGATATATTTGCATAACAAGAGGAGCCTGTTTCACAGCGGGGGTACCAGAGTCAGGTCAAACACTGACCACATGGGCGGGTCGCGCCCTAGCACGCGCGCGCTACACTCAAGACCCGAACAAGAGGTGTCGAGGACTTCTTGATGCTTCTTGGAGCGCGGGTGTGTTATCCCGTGGCGTAGGCCTTCGTGGGTTCGAATCCCACCCCCCGCACCACTTTCGCCTGTGGAGATCACGAATTCGAACTGACCGGTCGGCGGACACAATTCGCCATTTCATTACAGATAGAACTCACTCGGACGAACGAATTCAAAAATCTAAATCAACTTGTGGCAACGGACTGTTCACGGCGATATCGTAGTAGGCAGAGAAAAACTAGCATTGCAGGATGAGACTAGAGGCTTCCAAGAGGGGGAGCGGATTGCAAAGATCTCGGTCTGGACCCTGTTAGCCCTCGGCGTTGTTGAGATAGTTTTCAGCCTCGTCAGCGGCAGCATCTCGCTTCTCGCAGACGGAATAGACTCTCTCTCCGATGCGGTGGTAAGCTTCTTCGTATGGACCGGCCTACGCATCATCCGTCGGAGGCCGAGTCGGAGGTTCCAGTTCGGCTACTACAAGGTCGAGAGTTTCACTGCTCTGATCACGGCCATCATACTCGTAGGCGTCTCTGCCTACATCTTCCTCCGATCCTACAGATCGTTGCTGACCCCTGCACCCATTCTGCTGCCGCTACCCGCCCTCGTCGTCCTTCTCGGTGCGGGTCTCGGGTCTCTCTATCGTGCGCTCCAAATGCGCCGAATAGCCAACAGATACAACATACTATCCCTCAAGGTTGACGCGAGAAATTCCATCAAGGACTCGTCCTCATCATTCGTAGCTTTTGCCAGCGTCCTCCTCTCAACGTTCGGAATACACCACGCTGACGCGATTGGAGGAATGCTGATAGCAGTCTACATCCTTACAGTCGCCTATGTTGCCCTGCGAGAGTCCAGCCTTGTGCTCCTCGACGAGTTCCATGAGCCAGATCTTTCTCGCGAAATAGAACATCTGATAAGAGCTCACCCGGATGTGATGGGGATCAGGGATCTGAGACTTCGTCGCGCCGGACCATTCGTAGTGGGAATACTAGAGGTAGAGGTTGAGGGGAACATGACACTGAACGAAGCCCACGAGGTCGCTACTGAGCTGGAAACGTCGGTCAGGGCGAGAATCACCGGTCTACGAAGGCTAGTCGTTACTCCTGTTCCCGTAGTCGATCCGCACAAACACCCTCACGAACACTATGCGCCTTAAGCCTGGGGCCTTCGAATAGTGTAGTGAACTGAGCGATTCTCAGACTCGGCCGAGTTTTCGGTTGGCAAGCTTCCACGGACAGCTAGGGTCTTCTAAACGAATCGATTCCTCTAGTGAACGTGCTCAAGGTTTCAGATCCTTCACAGTCGTAAATCCGAGCCTCCTCGAGTAAATTGCAGCGCTAACCAAGCATACCGCGGTGAGTGCTGATGCGGAGATAATTGTTGAAAGCTCTAGGTCTCCGACTGATACGCTTGGATCAGGAACAAGGAAGAAGATCGAGACGGCCCATCCAACAGGGATTGCGATCAGCATTGAGATCGCAATGACTCCCCATGATTCCCATAGCAACAGTCTGAGTCTGTACCAGGCATTTGCACCTAACACCTTCAAGACGACGTAATCATTGAACCTTCGGGAGAAATTCGTTGCCACGTAGCTCAGCAATATCCCACATGTTAGAGCCAATGCTAGAATCGGAACGAGGAAGATGTGGGACCAAGTATCATTCAGGAATGTCAAGTTTGAGTTCAGAATTGGATCCTGGGAACCAACTACCAACCCGAATGAGCTTGCCAGTTGTGAAACTGCAATCAAAACTGTTGGGTCACTATTCACTTTCAACAGCAGAACATTGAAGCCATTTAATCCGAGACTCTTTTGAAGAGTTTCGACGGGTGCATACAGAACTCGTCCAGCGTTGAGGGGATCTACCAGCGCGCTCTTTACGTCATACCGATAGCCGAGGGCGCTTACCTGTGAGAGATTGAAGGGCGTCTGGACGATATTTCCTACCAGCGAGTCGCCAGCGATCATAGTGTACTGTGCATCACTGCTCTGCAGAAATCCATCAGAAGTGTACCAGTTACCTATAGCACTGGTCGCGTTGATTCCCACTATGAGGGCGTTGGTTGAACCAGTGTCCACTTCAGGAATGATCTGGGTGTTGATGTTCTCCCCGGTGTCTTGGTTGCTCGCGAAATGTGCTCTTACGTAACCTGTTATCGAGCTCATCGTTATCAGTCGCGTGTCTACTGTCTGGACCCCGGGAATCGCTCTAAACGCGGACGCGTTCTGAGGAGAAATGATGTATGATTCGTTGCCATAGTCTATCGGGGGAAGAGGCGCTATTCGGGAGAAGGACGTTGCGAGGCTCACGTACTGGTTGTAGATGTTGATGTTCGCAACGATTAGGACATGTGGGGGCATTGCGCGGACCACATAGCTGGCTGATGTGTCTGCTGAGACTAGCGCTCCGGATAGGACAATCATGCTGAGGCAGATACATACGCCCATGCTCAGCAGCGTTTTGTTGAACCCTCTGTCTCGCGAAACGTTTCTTGTTGCCAGGTTGAAGGCGGAGCCGAATCTCCCAATTCGGAGGGGCTTTCCTAGACTCTTCAGGTCCAAGTTGGCGAGTTGTTTTGAAATCGCATTAACGCTGGAAGATCCGACAATTCTTCTCACCCGAACGCTCGCGACCATGTAGGCCAGCAAGAAAGAGATCATCGGGACTACAATCAGAATAGTTGCACCGGCATTAGCAATTGGCCCTACTTGCTTGAACAGTGAAATTGATGGCCAGGACCACGAAGCGTAGGCCAGGAGTGCCGAGAGCGCCCCTACTAGACAGCTTGAAGCTATTACGAGAAGAGCCTCGAATGTTACGTATGAGAGAAGACGTCTAGGGAGAGCGCCTGCGGCTTTGATGACGCCAATGTCCCTCATGTGTTGGCTGATCATTGATGAGACCAAGTAAGACGTGGATAGGAGTCCCACGATGCCAATGAGACCCAGAGCGAGGACCAAGTAAGCGAAGATCAGCCAGGAAATGCCGAACGTTGATCTCATCGACGAATCAACTCCTAGTCTCGTCGCGAGATCTTGACCAAGGAGTAGGAGGAATGTTGTCGTTGCGACAGTGAGGGTCAAGCCTAGGAATGCTAGGTAGGAGTGAAAGCCTCGCCTTCTCAGGCTCTTAGTTGCGAACCCTAGCGGGCCTATCAATGCTCCCCAAACTTCCATTCTCGAGAGGAAAGATCACGTCTGCCATCTCGACTATTCGATCATCATGGGTCGTGACGACGAGAGTCTTCCCCTTCTCTCCCTTCAGCCGAGCGAGAAGCTTGACGATTTCTAGTCCAGTCTTCTGGTCAAGGTTTCCCGTGGGCTCGTCGGCAAGAATTAGAGGTGGATCATTGGCGATCGCCCGTGCAATCGCGACGCGCTGCTGCTCTCCTCCGCTAAGTTGAGCGGGAAGATGCTTTGCCCTGTCGGTGAGCCCGACCATGCTGATGAGCTCCGCTGTCAATTTCTCATTCCTTCCGCTATCACTCCATCCAGCCAGTTCCATCATCAATTCCACGTTCTCCTCCGCTGTTAGGGTCGAGACGAGATTGTAGGATTGAAAGATGAAGCCTATGTTTGCGGATCTGAACGCTGAGAGAGAATGTTCGTTCGAAGCGTTCACATCAAGTCCCAAGACCCTAGCTTCTCCCTGAGAAGGTTTCTCGAGTCCCGCGATGATATTGAGAACGGTTGTCTTGCCAGCCCCCGACGGTCCGACGATCGCGGCGAACTCTCTCTCTTTGACGTTCAGGGTTATTGATGAGAGAGCTTTGAGGGGTTTTCCGTTCACCATGTACGCCTTGGAGACGTCTAGGAAGTCTACTGCGAGCCCTGGGGCCCTAACCTCGATCTCTTCGTCTTGGGAGCCCATTGGGTTTCTTCAGATCTACTGTCTCGATGGGGCTTATACTTACCGACAGGATGGACGTGGGCTGAAATGGCTAGTTTGGCTGGTACCAGTCTAACAAGAGAAGTTCTGGGTAGCGTTCTGGTCGATTGAGCTGAACGGGCTCGGATTGGCAGTGCAGGTGTAGAATGAAACGGCCCCCGCTGTGACGTTTGTCCATTGGATTGTGACGATGTAGCTTCCGCTTGAGAGAATTGGGAGGTATATTTGGTAGGACTTGTCCTGGAAGACGCCAGCGCTCAGATTCCCTGTTAGGGCGCTATTGAAGACTAGTCGGTTCGGGATGCCGTTGTACTGGGTGGAGTAGGGCTGCTGAAGGGTGACTGTCCCGGTCACATCGGTCACGTCGGGTCCTATGAGGAATGTGCTGGTAAGAAGTCCTCCAACAATGAGACCGATCAATGCGACTATGATGATTGCGATAATGTATTTTCTATGGCTGTGAGGCTGGCTCGCCGTTGGCATCCCATAGCCCTGTTGAGGAGAGGAATAGTTTGGGGAATACATTCCACTCGGCGGAGATGAACTGGAGTTGGTCTGCTTGAGGCTTGTTCCGCGCGCTGGGCAGGAGGTCGTCGTCGATTGGACTTCTTTTCCGCACGCGGGACAGTTAGGCATGCGCCGAGTTCGGGTTCTAATTATTTCAGGTTATTCCTAGATGAATCTCGTCGCTCCCGCATGAGCTCGCCAGATCATAATCTGGTGTACCAGAGGTAGCAGACAGCCCCTAGCAACGCAAAAGCCAGCGACGGTCCAACGAGGACTGAGATCGGATAAAATGTCGATCCCTGGCTCTGAAGCGCGCTAAACGCCTGCATAGCCCAAGTCATAGGATTCGTCTCCACGATCGGCTGAACAATTGCCGGGAAGAGGCTAACGTCATAGAATATCGTACTCAGAAAGGAGAGGTAGAGCTGTATCGCGCTTCTCACCGTCGCGAACACCTCAATGGTTGAGGCGAAAGCCGATACCGCTATCGAGAGTCCCACTATGCCCAGAGAAAACACTGCAACAATCACGAAAGCTTCGATAAGTCGAGGGCTGAACAAGATACCGTAGAGATATGATATGACGAGTGTGCCTGGAAACGTTGCTATGACGCTACGCGCGACTCCGCCAGTAATCCTCGACAAAGCGAATATTTTTCGCGAGATGGGAAGGGTCAAGAGATACGACGCGAGGTCTTTGATGTACTTCTCGCGCCAAATGTCTCGACCTGATTGAAAAGCGGCGACCATGGCGGTTATGAGGTTGGAGCCTGGAGCTATTCTAAGGAAGTAGCTGGAGCCGATCAGATTTCCGAATGTGGCTGCTGTGACGAATAGGTCTATGCAGAAATTGGCGAACATTATTCCGATCAAGAACGTGTCTGAGAATAGTATCTTGACGTCTCTCTCGATTACTCGTGGGATTAAGTGAATCGAGCTCAGGCGTAGACCCCTCCCTCGAGGCGACGGAAGTAGAAGGTGGCTCCCAGACCCAGGAAAATCGCAACAAACGCCAACAAGCCAGCCAGCCCCAGAATGTCCAGACTGGATCCGGACAGTGCTGCCCTAGTACTGTCCGCGGCGAACGTGACAGGAGAAAACGGCGCGAGGGCGGCGACGTAGCTTGGCATGAAAGCCAAGGGATAGAGTGCAGTACTTGCTCTGGATACGGCTAACTCCAGCAAAGCGAGCACGACGTCGAACCTGTTGGCGCTGCGAACGCTAACCGCTACGGTTATTGAGAGTCCGGTAACACCGAACGCGAGAAGGAACAGATCGAGAACGGCGGCGAGGAGCGATAGCGGGTTGGAAAAGTTCTCCAAGACGGCGACTATTGCAAACATTGGAATGGTGTATATCATCGCACGGATCGCGCCACCAAGGGCGCGTCCTATGATGAACTCGCGCCTAGGGATTGGTAGCGTCAATAGGTAGTCCAGTAATCCTTCTTCGGCCTCTTCGAAAATGTCGTATCCGATGATGAAAGAGATGGAAGCGACTACTGAAACGACGCTCCCTACAGCATAGTAGGGGAAGAAGCCGGGGAACTTTACGACTAGGCCGCTAATCAAGTAGGCGAAGACGAATAGTTGGATGATGAATGCCAGGCTTCTTGAGATTATGATCCATGGGGTCCGGAACAGGGTGGCGATGTCTCTCCGGGCCATCTGGAGGACGAGCCTGGAGGTCGATTGACCGGAAAGGTCACTCGAGTCTGTGACCTGTATAGTTGAGGAAGACATCCTCCAAGGTGACCTCCTTCAGATGAACACTGTCAATCTTGACGCCCCGGTTTGTGAGCGTCTCGACAATCTTCGGTAGGAGCAGTCTTCCCCCGCTCAAGTAGACAGTGACTTTGTTGTTCTCCTGATTCACCTCTTGGACTTCGCTAAACTGTGTAAGGCATTCGCGTGGAAACTCCTGTCCGTTTCCTACCGTAAGTTCTAGGACTTCTCCACCCTTCGTCTTGCCTTTCAGCTGTTCAGGCGTATCGATGGCGACCAGTTTGCCAAGGTTTACGATGGCTACTCGGTCAGAGAGTCTCTCAGCTTCGTCCATCATGTTCGTCGCAACAATTACAGTAGAGCCTTCGTCTCTAAGTTCCCGAATCATCTTCCACATCAGCAGTCTACTCGGAACGTCGAGGAAAGCGGTCGGCTCATCAAACACAGCAATCTTCGGACGCTGCGCCAGGACCTTACAATCCTCAACCTTCTTCCGCATTCCGCCGCTCATCAACCAGGTCCTCTTGTTCCTCGCATCCCAGAGGTCGACAGCCCGCAGGACCTTCTCCACGCGATCCTCGCGCTCCACCTTGTCGAGGTTCGTCGTCATCTTCAGGTGCCAATTGAGCACGTCAAACGCTCCCAGTATTCCGTCGACTCGAGGATCCTGGAAGGCGATTCCAATTATCTTTCTCACATCGTTCGGATGCTGAACGACGTCCAATCCATTCACGGAGATCTTGCCGCTTGTTGGTCGATAGACCGTGCCCATCATCAGCATCAGGGTTGTCTTGCCCGCTCCATTCGGACCCAAGAGCCCAAGAATCTCCTCGTCCTGAATGGTCATCGAGAATTCTTTTACTGCGTCTAGTGTGCCGAATCTTTTGCCAGCCCTATCGAAGCCGATCAAAACAATTTTTCACCGTGGAAGGATGAGATTTGCTTCACAGTTTGAGAGAACGCATGAAATCTCGATATTTCAACGATTGCCGGGAAGAGCTGGACAAAAACTCGATTATCGAGCCTTAGGACTCGGGAATCTCTATAGAGAGATTTCATGCGCTAAATTGGGAGAAAATACTCTGGCTGAGGATATCAAGCGTTCACGACGTCATAGTACAGTCGACGGTTTGTCTTTCCCTTGTTCTCCAGCTTCAAAAGCTCAATCAGTCCTATCTCGCTCAGATGTGCTACGTGGAGTCCGCCATCAGCCTGCCGGTCTATTCCAGCGATTTCTACGATGCGGAGCTGAGCTTCCACGGGGGGAGCCGCTTCCGCTAACTTCACCATCTCAGGGATCTTCAGAGCCTCGCTTCGATCTAGGAAATAGGATTTGACTGGTGCGTCATTGGCAATGAGCTTGTTCGCCTCTTTCACGAAGCCCTCGATCTGGGTCCGGTCGAATACTTCGAGGCTAAAGTC
>VBBB01000151.1:9226-11885 GCA_005882955.1 Candidatus Bathyarchaeota archaeon
TCCATCCGAGATTTGTCAACATCAATCTGGTTACCGGTGATCAGGCATTTAGCGCCAGAATAGAAGAGAGCGCTCAACAAGTGGCCTGCAGTGTGCATACGCATTAGGCGGTGCCGCCTGTCCCAGTCTATTTTACCAGTGACCGTTTGTCCGACGGTAAAGCCAGCAGAGGATTTCAAGGTGTGGAGAATCTTGTCCCCGTCCTTCGAAGTCTCCACAACTTTCGTGCCATCTAAGACGCCGGTATCACAAGAAACGCCTCCGCCCCTCGGGTAGAACAGGGTCTGGTCAAGCTCGACCAGGGTCCCATCGGAGCGGACTATCTTCGCAGTGAAGTCTTGTGAGTAGGGCTGTTCCCAGTAGAGCTTTTTCGTCAAGCAAATATCACCATAGAGTTAGAAGACCGAAAAAGTCGTGCGATCAGCATTCATGCTTTGAGAAAGAGTTTACCTGACGGGAGTCTTTGCTAAGACGGGGGTTTTCGTTTTCTTGGCTTCCTCGAAGGCTTGTTGTGCTTCCCTCACGCTTGCTCCGTTATGGACTATTTCACGAATGGCTGTGATCATGGCAACTGGGTGTTCTGACTGCCAAATATTCCGTCCCATGTCCACTCCGATCGCGCCGTCCGCGATAGCGTCATGGGCGAGTTCGAACGCGTCTAGTTCTGTTTCTAGCTTCGGACCCCCGGCCACGACGAGGGGGACAGGGCAGCCTTTGACGACTTTTCCAAAATCTTCGCAGAAGTAGGTCTTGACGAAGTGAGCTCCCGTCTCGGCAGCGATTCGACAAGCGAGCCCCAAATACCTCGCGTCCCTCTTCTCCAACTCCTTTCCGACGGCTGTGACTGCGAGCACTGGAATCCCGTAGTCCTCTCCGAGGTTCACTAGTTGACCCAGACTCTTCAGAGTCTGATGTTCATGCTGGGTCCCAACGAAGATGGATAGGGCAACTGCAGCTACGTTGAGCCGGATCGCGTCTTTGAACGAGGTGGTAGTTGTCTCGTTCGTCAATGACTCTCCAATGACACTCGCGCCTCCAGAGACTCTCAACACGATCGGGACGCTGGTCTTGGGGTCGACTGATGTGCGGAGGACTCCTCGAGTGCACATGATGGCATCTGCGTAGGGAAGTAGTGGCTCGATCGTCTTGCGTGGCTCTTCCAGTTTGTGTGTTGGTCCCATGAAGTAGCCGTGGTCTACTGCTAACATCACGGCGTGACCGGTAGATGGCTTGATGATTCGTGATAGGCGATTTCTCATTCCCCAATCCATATGGAAACCTCATTGACGGAAGTAGAACAACGAAATATTATGGTTTCTTTTTGCAGTTACAACACTCCTATATCGTTTGAGATTCGGACCCCATTGCACTCATCGTTAGTGTCCGAGGGCATCTGACCAGATGATAAGGCAGGGGTGGCCGTACTTTGAGGGTTGGCCGTTTCAGGAGCGTTGGGTCCAAATCGACGGTTTCGGAATTCACTATGTAGACGAAGGCTACGGGAGCCGGCCGGTCGTAATGGTCCATGGCAATCCAGCTTGGTCCTATATGTGGAGAAGTCTCATACCCGCAATATCTTCCGGTCACCGTGCCATTGCGATGGACCTGATGGGGTTCGGTAAATCTGACAAGCCAAACCCTCTGCTCCACGACTTTCCCCATCATTCCCGGATAGTCTCTGGGTTAATCCAGTCCTTGGGACTCAGGAATATAGTTCTGGTCGTTCATGATTGGGGGGCTCCCTTCGCGTTGCAATATGCAGTGCGCAACCCTCAGAATATCGCTGGACTGGTCATTCTCAACACATTTCTCACAACGGACTTTCGCATTCCACCTGCTGCTGCTTCGAAAATTACTCCTTCGATAATCAAAGATTCTGCCATGCATCCTGAGAAAATATCCGAGGAGACTATGAAGGCCTACTGGGCTCCGTTTCCTGATGACGAGTCAAAACAAGCCTACCAAGCGTTTGCGAGAATGTTTCCCGATTCAAATTATCATCCGAGCTTCAAGCCGCTGAAGGAGGTCGAACAGGGTCTCACTCATCTGAAGGTTCCAACGACGATAATTTGGGGCACAGGAAAATCAGGGACGACCTATGCTGAACGAATCTCCAAGATGATTCCGGAATCGAAGCTCGAGACAGTGAACGCTGGACATTTCGTTCCTGAGGATTCACCTCAAGAGGTCGAGAAACTCGTTCAGAATTTTCTTGAAAGTCACGATCTGTAGCCATTACGCAGTTCATGGCCGGCTTCACCTCACTCCTCACTGCAATCTGAGGGAATGAATTAATAGCCAGTAGCCCGAACCAGAGAATTCGCTGAGAAGCATGAAATCTGAGGTTCTTCCGATAGAAGGAATCGACTATGTGGAAATCTACGTTGGAAACGCCAAGCAGGCGAGCTATTTCTACCAGAACGGCTTCGGATTCACACCTATTGCGTTCGCTGGACCCGAGACAGGGGTCAAAGACAAGACCTCCTACCTATTGCAGCAGGGGGACATTCGACTGCTCCTAACCACCGGACTCAACCCTGACCATCCAATCTCAAGGTTCGTTCTCACACACGGTGATGGCGTCGCCGACATCGCGCTTCGTGTGAAAGACACGGAATGGACCTACAAGGAAGCAATCAAGCGAGGAGCTAAGGGAATC
>VBBB01000151.1:11936-15896 GCA_005882955.1 Candidatus Bathyarchaeota archaeon
TCGCGGCTTACGGTGATACAGTTCACACTTTCATCGAAAGGGACCAGTACAAAGGCGTCTTTGCCCCAGGGTTTGTCCCGATCAAAGGCAATGCTGAACCAGTTGGACTTCAGCGAGTCGACCACGTCGTGGCAAATGTCGAAGAGGGAAAGATGGATTACTGGGTGGAATTCTACGGCAAAGTCTTCGGCTTCTCACAACTAATCAGCTTCGACGATAAGGACATCAGCACAGAATACTCAGCCCTCCGATCCAAAGTAATGCGGAACCCGTCAGGAACCGTCAAGTTTCCGATCAACGAGCCCGCCGCTGGAAAGAGAAAGTCGCAGATTCAAGAGTATCTCGACTATTTCAAGGGTGCCGGCGTCCAGCATCTTGCCATTTCAACTGACAACCTGATCGCGACTGTGTCGCGTCTCCAGCAGAGAGGCATTGAATTCCTGAATACCCCCGACTCATACTACGCAGAACTGCCTAAGCGAGTGGGAGGAATCAGCGAGCGCATAGACGACCTCAAGAAACTCCGCATTCTGGTCGACAAGGATGAGAAGGGATACATGCTCCAGATCTTCACCAAACCGCTCCAGGACAGACCGACACTCTTCTTCGAATTGATACAGCGGAGAGGTAGCGAGTCTTTTGGAAAGGGCAATTTCAAAGCTCTCTTCGAGTCGATAGAACAGGAACAGGCGAAGCGCGGCAATCTCTAGCAACGCATGAAGCTGGTCACCTACAGCGAACACAAGACCCCGCTGAGGACCCGGCCAGCACTCCTCTGGGGAGAATGGATTCTAGACATTCACAACCTAGCTCGAGTATCCGCTCCTCTCGGCATTCGCATCCCACGCACAATACAGACACTGTCCAAAAACGCACTTTCAACTCTCGACGTACTTGCGAAGGGTCCGAAAGTCCTTGAAGATCTTCAGAAACTCTCTTGGCGGATTTTCAACAGAATCGACCGAGAAAAAATCCCCCGAACGATGGGGAAGCTGAAAGAAGTGAGAATTCGGTCCCCTATCTATCGTCCTCCAATTATCCGGGACTTTTACGCCTTCGAGGATCATGTAAAAGCCGCAAGAGCTCGAAGGGGCCTTCAGATGCTAGAGGAATGGTATGAGTTCCCGGCATTCTACTATTCGAATCCCGCCATGCTATACGGTCAAGACGACCAGGTCCCATACCCTTCGTACACTAAAACGCTCGATTATGAGCTGGAAGTCGCATGTATCATCGGAAAAAATGGTATGAACATTACAGAGTCAGAAGCAGAAAGCCACATCGCCGGATATACAATAATGAACGATTGGAGCGCACGGGACATACAACAACCGGAAATGAAGATTGGGTTAGGTCCTGCGAAGGCGAAAGACTTCGCAACGTCACTTGGACCCTGGCTTGTCACCCCTGATGAACTACAAGATAAGAAGATTGGGCCCGGAAAATTCGAACTGCAGATGAAAGCAACGGTCAACGGGAAGCATCTGTCGGACGGGAACATGAATAGGATGCATTGGACCTTCCCGCAAATGATCACTCGAGCCTCACAGTCGGTCGAGTTGCGAGTCGGAGAAATCTTCGGGTCGGGCACGGTGGGAACTGGCTCTCTGCTGGAGCTTGGGCAGGAAGTTCACCCGTGGCTGAAACCTGGAGACCGCGTGGAGCTGGAAATCGAACGGCTAGGCGTCTTGAGGAACAGAATTATAGAGACCGCGAAATCGTAGCGCTAGGCGAACTTGCCAACTTATCAGCGGCTAGGAAAACTTCCTCAGAAGCGACACACCCAGTTCAGAAAGCCTGATGGGTCGCTATACCACGAGGAAATCTTCGGGACAGAGGCCTTCTCTGGGGTCTATTCGACCCTCTATCATGAATACGCTCCGACTCGGGTCTCACACATCAAGAAACTCAGAGACCTCAGCATCTCCGAATGGCAACCAAGTGAACACCGCCACCACCACATTCGGACAAAGAACCTTGAAACCGCGAAAGACGCGGTTGAAGGCCGCCAGCCACTCTTCTACAATAATGACGTATTCATCTCGTCAGCTCGTCCGACTCAATCAATGGAGTCCTTCTTCCGAAACGCCCAGGGCGACGAGCTCTACTTTGTCCATGAAGGCAAAGGAACCCTAGAATCCATATTCGGACTCCTCCCCTTTCACGAGGGCGACTTCATCGTAGTCCCGAGGGGGACAACCTACCGGATAATGCTGGACTCGAAGGAGAGCAGGTTCTTGGTAACTGAGTCGGCGGGTCCGATTGAGATACCGCGAAGATACCGGAATGATTACGGGCAGTTGGTGGAGTTGGCGCCCTACTCAGACCGCGACTTTCGAGAACCAGAGGAACTGGCTATTCACAACGAGAAGGGAGAATTCGAGCTGCGCATGAAAGTTGACAACGCCATGATGTCGTACACGTTCGACTTTCATCCTCTCGATGTAGTAGGCTGGGACGGCTACCTATACCCATGGATCTTCAACGTAAACGATTTCGAACCCCTCACCGGCAGGGTCCATCAGCCGCCGCCGATACATCAGACGTTTGAAGCCCCAGGCTTCGATGTCTTATCGTTCGTCCCGCGAAAACTGGACTATCACCCCTTAGCCATACCTGTCCCGTACAATCACAGCAACATCGACAGCGACGAGATACTCTACTATGTCAGTGGCGATTTCGGAAGCCGTAGAGGGATCGAGGTAGGCTCCTACACATTGCACCGGAGAGGAATCCATCACGGACCCCAACCGGGCGCTATAGAAGCAAGCCTCGGAAAAGACTCTACGAATGAGCTCGCAATAATGATAGAGACGAAAAAGCCGCTAAGAGTCACTAGCAACGCGGAGAGATTGGATGATCCGAACTACCCGTTCAGCTGGACGGGGCCTGTCAAGATAGGCGCAACTGTACCATAACAGAACACTTGTCCGCTATCGACAGTAGCGTGCCTTCCGGCGAGTACACTTACCTTCCTATCGAGAGAGTGCACATAGGGCCAGGAATCATAACTAGGCTGAGAGACGAGCTCGATAGAATAGGTTCGCGCCGACTCTTTCTAGTAACTGGGCAAAGCATCGCACAAAAGACGGACCTGATCGCTCGAGTGGAGCATGCCGCGGGAACGAAACTCGCTGGGGTCTTCTCGGAAATCAAGCAACACGCGCCTATGAGTGGAATCAGGCGGGCGACAACTGCCATCAGAGAATCCAAGGCGGATAGCCTAGTTAGCCTGGGAGGAGGCAGTCCAATCGACTCGACCAAGATCATTGTCAAAGAATTGTCCGAAGATTTTCAGCGTCCGGCAATTCCGCATATTGCAGTTCCCACGACTCTTTCTGCCGCCGAATTCTCCCACATCGCTGGTATGACCGATGAGAAACTGAATCGCAAAACGGGGTTCCGAGACCTGCGCATGGTTCCGCGGCTGATCTTTCTCGACCCTGAGCTGACCATTCCCACACCGGGTTGGCTGTGGGCTTCGAGCGGAGTCAGGAGTCTAGATCATGCAGCTGAGGCTGTGTACTCGCCAAATCACCAACCGTATGTCGATACACTCGCGCTCAAAGCCATCCATCTACTCTTTCAAAACCTGAAAAACTCGACTGAGAATCCTGCAGACCTCATGTCTAGATTGAACTGCCAACTGGCTGCTTGGATGTCTTTTGCCGGAGTGGTCAGCGTAGGCACTGGACTAAGCCACTCTATAGGACGAGTTATCGGCGCAACCTGGAATATCCCCCACGGTATCACCTCATGTCTTACGCTGTCAGAGGTGATGCGGATGGAGGCAAAGCGAAACCCGGAGAGACTTGCGCTCATAGCACGGGCCGAAGGCAAGAACACGGAAGGCGTTCCCACGGACGAAGCGGCCCTAGATGCTGCCGATGGGGTCGCAGATCTGGTTCGGAGACTCGGGCTGTCGAAGAGACTGAGAGACTATGGGATCAGTAAAGGTGA
>VBBB01000152.1 GCA_005882955.1 Candidatus Bathyarchaeota archaeon
TGGCAACGATCTAGTTCTATACACTGGAGATGCTCAACCAATACTTCCCGAGGGAGCCTTCCGACTCTCTGAGGCTGTGGTCGACCTTGCAGAACGACTAGGCGTCGGCACACTGATCACTGTCGGGGCATTCATTACTGGTAGAATTTCTGATAACCCCAAGGTCTACGGGGCAGCCAGCGAGTCCGATCTCGTCAAGGAACTCAAAGCTCTAGACGTTCAGATCATAGACAGCGGCGCAGTAACATGGATGAACGGTCTAATCCCCGGCCTCGCCAAAGTCCGAAACCTCAAAGGACTATTCCTCTCCGGCGAGACCTCCGGTTTCATGGTTGATCCGAGAGCGGCTATGATAATTCTCCGGGTCCTGATACGTAAGCTCGGGTTACAGATTGAGATGAAGGAGTTAGAGGAGCAGGCGAAGGAGATTGATGATGCTCTCAAGAAGGGCAATGACAAAGGCGCCTCTTCTGCTGAACCTGGCAAGGCAAAGTACGTCGGATAGAGCCTATTCCTAGCGTTAGTCTACCCATATTGACCGCAAGATTTGGAGTCAAACCTTTATTTTTGATTACTCTCCCGTGATCGGGCCATGCTTTCGACTCAAGCGGCTGCAGTCGCAAATCGGCTAGGATCTGTGATTGACGGGAAGCTTGTTCGTACCAAGATTAGCACTCCTCTCGGGTCGATGATCGCCGTTGCGGATGACGCAGCATTATTCCTACTCGAATTTGAGAATCGTGTGGCATTGACAGGCGAGCTTCGTCGTCTAGAGCGAGACTTTGGATTGATCGGTTCAGGGAGCAACACTGTTCTAGAAATGCTCATCTCTCAGCTCGACGATTATTTCGCCGGCGAGTCTGCAGATTTCCAAATCCCTACGACCCAGCATGGTACAGTGTTCGAAGAATCCGTCTGGAGGGCCTTGAGACAGATTCCTCCTGGACAGACGCGTAGCTATGGTGACATTGCTGAAGTGATTGGACAGCCCGCGAAATCCCGCGAGGTTGGACAGGCAAACGGTGCCAACAAAATATCGCTCGTTGTGCCATGTCATAGAGTGATTGGTGCGGATGGATCGCTCGTCGGGTACGGTGGAGGAATATGGCGGAAAAAATGGCTTCTGGATCACGAACGACGGTACGCGTGGACCTCGTTCGAACATAGTTAGATAACACTCAGTCGGCCCGCGTGACTATCCTCAAATGATGTTTCGAAGTCATCACTCCCAATCTAAAATCTCCGAGAAAACCATTGGCGGAATCTGCCCGCGGTTCCCATCCATCACCAAGGTAGGCTCAGTGTCCCTGCTAGGAACTTGTTGAGCGGGTCAAGTTTCTTACTTGCTTGGACGAAATCCTTCATGAATCTTGGGCCCGTGACTTGCGTATTGCTGAATCGGACCCCTGCGGTAATGTCCTTCAGTTTCAAATCTTCCACGAAAGGATGGTTACGGTCAAACCCGGCTGGGGGTCTCTTCAAAGATTCACCCTCCATCTTCAACCCACTCTCCTTGACCTGTTTCCAGGCCTCGGGCTGGGACACGATCGTCCTACGGACCCTGTTGAGGGTCGGAGGGTCAGGGTGCCATATGCCTGCACCGGCGAAACTGTCTCCCGGTGCAAGGTGTAGGTATAGCCCGGTGTAAGACTTCTTTCCTCCTCGACGGTGCCAGAACTCCATGGCCACATTTGTCTTGTAGGGACTCTTGTCCTTGGAGAAGCGAATGTCTCGGTAGATCCGTAAGAGTGACCCACCAAAGGGCCGAGGGTCTGCCACAAGGTATGGGCTAACCGCTCTAAGCTCGGCCCCAGCGTCTTTAATGAACCGGAGGCTGGGTGCGAGGACATACCTCTCATAATGCTGCTTGTTCTTCTGAAACCATACTCTGTCATTGTTTCTAGCCAAGCCCTTCAGAAACTTGAAGAATTCTGGGGAGAAGTAAGACCCGCTGGCCTTCGAGCTCAAATCCATCAGCATTTACTCGCGGATTTCGTATTGTTAAGCTCTGCTCACTCAGGTCCAAGTTCCTTCATCAGTCAGCGAAATTTCCGTCTGGCTTAGCTCTCAAGAGAAAACATAGAGAACGCTCAAGAGAGAAAGATAGAAAACGCTTACGAGTAGTGACCCTGTATGAAAGATCCTACTCTTAGCTGGCTTCTTGATAGCAAGGACCCATCGGTTAGGCATCAGGTTCTCATTGATCTGCTCCACCGGCCAAAGGACGCAGAAGATGTCTTAGCCACACGTGAGAAGATTCCAAGCTACCGGCCGGTCAAGAAGATCATCGGAACACAGACAAGCAAAGGCATCTGGTCTCCCACGGAGTCCTGTTATCGTCCAAAATGGACGTCAGCCGTCTGGCCTCTAGCACTTCTCGGAGAAATGGACGCTCCTCCCGATCCTAGAATCAGTTCGGAATGCGAGAGATTTCTCGAGCTTCACCAGACAGAGACAGGCGCGTTCGCCTGCCCAAGCAAGGTCGAGGAGAGCAAGAGATGGGACGAGCCGTGTCTCACAGGAAATATGATTCGGACCCTGATCAAGTTCGGCTACTCTAATGACCCGCGGGTTCGAAGGGCGATCGACTGGCTGCCGAAGGATCAGCTGGAAGATGGCGGCTGGAACTGCGATCATCCTGAGAAGAAGGTGAAGCACAGTAGCTTCATGTCCACCATCGAGCCGTTGTGGGCCTACTCTGAGATTCCAAAACAGAAATGGACCCGGAAAATGAAACAGTCCATCAATGAAGGTGCCGGGTTTCTCCTCATGCACCACCTCTACAAGTCGGATAATCATCACTGGCAGGAAACCTATCCGTTCTTCACCAAGCTCCACTTTCCAATGTACTACTTTTACGACATCCTCCACGCACTCCGCGTATTGACGAAGCTTGGCTACGAAGACGATGAGAGGACTAGGAGCGCCGTCCAACTGCTACTTTCGAAACGCAGACCCGATGGAGCCTGGAACCTCGAAGGCGACTGGTATCGAGAAGGCGACTTCTTCTATCCCAGCGGGAAAGGCCGAAAGGCACCCGTGGTGATTGAAGAGATCGGAAAACCCAGCAAGTGGATCACTCTGAACGCCTACAGAGTCTTGACCCAGACTGGCGACCTTGACCCAAATCAAGACTCGTAACGGTGTTAGCAATGATTAATCTAGATGAGAGGCCCTCGTAGCTCATGATGATGGCATTGAAGAGTCGCATGGTCGAATTCAAAGCAGAAAGCGGACCGGGAAAAGGATACCTGGCGTCGCCCGAAAAGCCACGGGGGGCAGTCCTAGTTCTGCATGCCTGGTGGGGACTCAACGATTTCTTCAAAAGCTTCGCCAACAGGCTAGCCTCTCAAGGCTTTCTCGCGTTAGCGGCAGATCTCCACGATGGCGCTCTCGCAACATCCGTAGACGGGGCGAAGGAACTCCAGTCAAAAATCGCCAATGATAGAATAAAGCAGATCGTCTTGGGCGCCGCCGACTACCTACGATCGGATCCCTCAATATCGGGACGCAAGATCGGCGTCGTAGGCTTCTCCATGGGAGCCGGATGGTCCTTGCTATTGAGCACCCTAAAGCCTGAAACTGTTGGGGCAGTCGTTGTCTTCTACGGGACTTACCCGATAGATTTTTCCAAAGCTGAAGCATCCTTTCTGGGACATTTCTCACCCGAGGATGAATGGGAACCCATGAGGGACGTGCGAGCTACAGAGGAGAAGATTCGCGGCGCCGGAAGGGAAGTAGCGTTTCACTTCTATCCTGGAACGAAACACTGGTTTGTTGAAGAGAATCGGCCGGTAGAATACAATCGGGACGGCTCAGACCTGGCCTGGATAAGGACACTAGAGTTCCTCGACAAAAAACTACGATAGTTGGCCGGGTCGGCTGAGTCGCAAGCACCGAGCTATTATACACAATGCGCAATTCGCGCAGTCGGATGAGCCCTGATTACCGAGTAATCATCGGCGACAGTCGTCGCATGACCGAAGTCACCGACGAATCAGTCCATCTTATCGTAACCTCGCCGCCCTATCCGATGGTGTCAATCTGGGACGACCTTTTCGCAGAAGCATCGGCTCCATCCTACAATGAGATGCACGAATATCTCAACGAGACCTGGCGAGAAATCAGAAGAGTCCTCATCCACGGAGGCATTGCCTGCATCAATATCGGAGACGCTACCCGGACCTCGAACGGCATCTTCCACCTCTACCCGAACCATTCAAGAATCATCGAAAACTTCGAGAAGCTCGGGTTCGTAACCCTGCCCTACGTGCTCTGGAAGAAGCCCACCAACCGGCCCCACTACAAGGGCAAAGGAGCCTTCCTAGGCTCTGGATTCCTTCCTCCGAACGCTTACGTGACTCTTGACATGGAGTACATTCTGATCTTCCGCAAAGGCCCACCTCGCAGCTTCCCACCTAAAGACCCGCGTCGCTACGATAGCAAGTTTACCAAAACAGAACGCGATGAGTGGTTCTCGCAAGTCTGGAGGGTCCCGGGTGCCAGACAGGATATTGACGGTCTCGAGCGGCGAGTAGCAGCCTTTCCTGAAGAGATTCCCAGAAGATTGATCAGAATGTTCTCGATTCTCGGAGACGTGATCCTGGACCCGTTCCTAGGGTCCGGGACAACTCTCAAAGCAGCGATGGAACTAGATCGCAAGTTCGTCGGCTACGAAAAATTCCCACAACTCGCCGAATTTATCAAAAGCAAGGTCGGATCAAGCCATAGACAGGTCGAGTTTCTTGAACAGCGTAGCGCGATCAAAGAACTCGCCAGATAGATCCGGACGAAGAAACGCTTTATTCGCCGACTCAGTCCCTCAACGGCCATGAAGATAATCCTGGACGAGGGAGCCCGCGAAGGAGCGATAAGAGTCGACCTGGCATGGGAGGTCTTCTTCGAATCGAAGTCAAGTATTCCACAAGGGCATGGAGCGCGACTGATTCCGTTCACAAACTGGCTCTGGGACGAACTCGGCAAGAAAGCGGGCTACCTTAACAGGAATTCGGGAAAGGAACTAACGCTCGCGATTCCTGCGTTAAGCCAAGAAGCGCTCGACTTTCTTTTGCGGATCGCGTCTTTCTGGGCCGACGAGGTCCATGTGAAGTAAGGAGGGGCGCTTTCACAGAACCTGTGGGGGAAGCCAGTCGTCAACGTGTTCGATGATAAGATTCTCGATGGATCCGAGAGATCATTGGTCCGCAAAGATGATCAGGGCTACCAGCGCTTCTTCATGCCGTTGCTCGGGCCTGGTCGAGCTTTCTTCAGGGTCGAAGTGATATCGAATGGAGAATCGGCCGCCCGTTATCACAGCCACTCTGAGGTTGACGAGTACTATCTCATTCTTGACGGCTCCGGGACGTTAAGGTACAACGATAGGGACGTAGTGGTCAAGCGTGGAGATCTCATAGCCAAGCCGACGGGACCAGACGCCACCTCTCAACTGATCGCCGATCGTGGAGAACCTCTCCGTATCTTGGACATGGAGATATGGCACGACCGACCCTACAGCTCAAAGGACCTGATACTCAACCCTGACTTCAACGAGATCATAATGAGAGGACCCGGCTGGGGCGGCCTCTTCCCTAACGAGGCTCTTGTGTCCTCTGAAGATTTCCGGAAGCACTACGACGAAGGATATCGAAGGATGAAGGACGGCGGCTGGATCCCATCGAAGACTCGCGGTCACAAGAAGGTAAGAGAGAAGACCTAGCCTCTCCAACCTTCACAGCCGCAAGGCGCCCCAAGGGTTCTACAGGAGAAGCCGATTTGGGATGAGGTAACCGGGCTACTCATCCTCGAAGACCATCACGTCTTTTGTCTTCTTGACCATGTCGCCGAAGACTCCCTTGTATCTCGTGGCTCGAATCGGAGTGTCGTCAATGTAATGGTACTCGTCTCCTTCTCTGCGCCTTGGCTTGCCGAGGATCAGCCGGTGATACTTCACTCCGTGTTTTTGTAACCATGTTAGAGTAGCTTCTCGATGCTCTTCTGTTCTTGCGGTGAAGAAGCAGATGAATTGTCCCTCGTCATACCATTCGTTAATCTTTCTGATCGAGTCAGGATACGGCTTCGCCGATAACATCAGCTCAGGATGCTCATTGTCCACATGCTCGCAGATGCACCCGTCAATGTCGATAATGAAGATCTTCCTCAAAACGAGACCCGTGCCTCGAATAGGTTATCGAACGCTTAGAACGTTTCTGATTGCAACCCGCAGAGTAACGGACCGTTTACTTTGGAAGGGTGAACCTAAGGTTGACGCTGACATTCCTAGTACGCCGGAACGGTGACAAAGCCCCAATTACTCCGGATAGCTAACGCAGCATGAGTGCATACGGGTGCTCTGAGAATCTGAATTAGACTCAGGTCTGGGAGTCGGAAGAAACCGTGAGAAACAAGCACACAGCAGTATTCGTGATCGCCCTAGTCGTTGTTGCTGTTTTCGCATGGTACGAAAGTCTTCCCCGACCGATTGCTAGCCCGATTAGTCCGACTGCGCACTGGACAGAATACGTACTGACGAAAAACGGAAACCATACCCAGGTTCAAGCCTCGTACAGTGATGGAGGAGTAAGCACGGAACAAGTCCTCTGGCTGAACTTCGACAATAGGACCGCGGTCTACAACTACTTCGGATGCACTCCCTCAATGCCGGGCTGCACACTCGACGGCTGCGCTTTCACAGTCCTCAACGATACGGCTTCGGAATACCGTGTGAAGGTCTACTGTGCGCCTGGCGCCTGAAATTTTACTGTTCATGAATTTCCATCAACGAGCTAGTTGAATAAATCTGACCAGTCCCGGTAGTGCGCGTAGATTAGGAACATGATAATCGGGGTTGCCTCCCTGGTTTCCTCTGCGATGAACGATGACGGAGATCATTCCGACAGCTTTTGCTCCCTCGATGTCGGTTCTGGGATTGTCGCCAATGTAGATGCTAGATTTCGGCTGAACTCTGAGTTTTCTTGCTATTAGACTAAATGACTCATGGCCGGGCTTGACCCTCGGTGTGTCCTCACCCGCGACCACAATAGCATCGAATAGATTGTGGAAAGGGACCTGTCGTATCCTCTTCCTCTTCATCTCCGGTGTCCCGTCACTATCCGAGACGATACCTATCTTGTAACCGGCGCGTTTCAGCTTGCGGACGGTCGGCTCTGCGTCCTTGAAAGGGGGGCTGTTCGCCGCATAGACTCTCCAGTACTGAAGCGTTAGATCATGGATCCATTTTGGACCCATCCGTTTCAGCCCCAGTTCCTTGAATAGTGTCTTCCACCATACGTCTCTGTTGTACCGGAATTTTCGCCCCAACATCTCACGGTCGATACGTCGCAGATGTTCGAATAATCGGACCTGGCCCATGGGGTAGCCGTTTTTCTTCAGCTGCTTGGAAACAAGCTTCGCGACAGTAAGAAGTGCCAGTCTGGCCCCAATCGGCGACCTTAGCAGGGTGTTGTCTAGGTCGAAGACGACCGCTTCGATCTCTCGCGCCGGGATCGCTACTGCCCTTCTAGTTGTAGGTCTCCGGCCTTCGGTCGGCGAACCGTTCCCTACGGAGACGGTTATGGAATGAGAGGTCGATCTCCCGGATAGCAATTCCTTCTCCCATTCTGGAAACTGACGCGATCTTTGGATGAGAGATCTTCGTTCTACGGTCCTCTCTGAGGCTAATGATCATGCTGTGCCCATCAAACCACGGCGGCGCGAAGACGTTCGGCGCGACTATGGGCATACGATTCTCCAAGCACCGAACAGTAACGTACTGTTGCCATGGAGTGACTCCAGGCTTCACTATTCTCGAAGGGCAGAGTATCAATTCGACCCCGTTCAGTGCGTAGATGCGTGAGGGTTCAGGAAAATCAACATCGTAGCAGACCAGTATGCCGATCTTGTAGCCCTTCAACTGGAAGACAGAGTAGGAACTTCCCGGTTTTGCGTATTTCCTCTCGAAACGGAACAAGTGGACCTTGAACTGTCGCCCAATTATTTCCCCATCTTCTCCAATGACAGGACTGCTTAGCCGCACCCGGCCCTTGACCTTTTCATAGAACGCCCCTCCAACAACAGCAACTCCATACTCCTCTGCCAACGACTGCAAGCCCGGCAGAGGGCTCATGGTCGCGGGAATCACTTTCTCCGGCAACCAATGTTCCGGCAGACAAATAATGTCTACTTCTCTTTCTGCCGCTTTCTTCGCGAGCTTTAACGCGTGAAAGATTGTATCTTCTACGGATGTCTCGACTGGTTTGACCTGCACTGCTGCGGCTCGAATGATCTTCTTCGCCACTAAAGAAACAGTCCCAGTCAGTCTCTCATTCTCTTGACGGCCAGGTCGACTAGCTGCCGAGCAACCTCCCGCTTCTCAGCTAGAGGAATGTGCACTACTTTCTTTCGGCCATCTACGACATAGAGTTCGTTCGTATCCGCTTGGAATCCTACGCCTTCAAGACCAACATCGTTCGCAGCAACAAGGTCAGCGTTCTTCTCATGTATTATCTTGAAAGCTTCATCGATCAGCTCTTCATTGGACACTTTGTGTTCTGTTTTGAATGCTACAAGGAATGTCTTCGGGCTGGCTCTCCGGATCTCCTCCAATATCTTGGGAGTTGCCCGAAGTTCCAGGTTTATCTGCGGTTTCTCGCGGGTCTTGATCTTCTTCGGAGCGACCGTTACGGGCCTGTAATCGGTTGGAGCGCCAGCAGCGAAAACTAGATCCGGGGTGGTCTGCTTGAGTTCGCCGAGAACCGCTTCCAGTAGCTCGCTCGTACTCTCAACTCTAATCGTCTTAACGCTTGAAGGCGGATTCACCGTCCCGGGACCCAGAATCAACGTCGTATCTGCACCTCGCGAAGCAACCTCCTCTGCGAGGGCTACGCCCATCTTGCCAGAACTCCGATTCGTGACTACGCGGACAGGATCGATGTGTTCGATTGTTGGACCTGCGGTCACTAGAACTCGCCGACCTTCTAAGTCCCGACTTTGACTGGTCGCGAATCGGGCGATAATCGAACGGATTATCTTCTCGGTTG
>VBBB01000122.1:0-3482 GCA_005882955.1 Candidatus Bathyarchaeota archaeon
AAAGACGCGAGGATCTCCTTATCAAGCGGCATTGTGGATGCGACGATCAGAGCACCAAGAAACCAGTTCTCAGCCATAGTCAAAGAATTGTCAGAAGCAGCAGGCGAACTCTCAGAGTTCCCCCACATCTTCCCCCTCTCAAACTCGATCAAACTGATTCTGCCCGCGGAGGATTACGCTCTCGTCCGGAGGAGAATGGAGCATCTTAAGGAGGCGGTGACTCAGGCGAACGTGTCCAAGCTGATACTCAACCTGTCGCCTCGCGCCGAGATGACCCCGGGAATAGCATCCTACGTCACTGAACTACTCTTCAGAAACGGGGTCAACATCCTTGACGCATTTCTAGGGTATGGTGACATCATAATGGTCGTCGACGACAAAGACGGACCCCTCGCCTATGATCTCCTACAAAGAGAGATCCAGGGCTCGAACCCAGCCTGAGAGATGAGCATCTAGAAGTTGTCTCCTGTTCTGTGACGGTGTCTAAACCCAAAACTACTCTGAATAACCAGAAAGATCAAAGCTCCGACATAGACTGCAAAACTGACCAAGGGGTTTAGAAAGGATAACAGGATGGCAGCCAAATAGATCCAGGGCCCGGTCCTCCAACGCGCTCTGATTCTTTCCACAACTCTCCTATCATGTTCGGGGACGACTAAGAGGCTGTTTCGGGCAGAATAGGACAAGATACCTAGCATGCAGAAGCTCGTGGCAATTATGTTAGCTCCGTAAATTATCACAGGCACCTGCACCTGAGGATACCTCCCGATTAGAGCAGTCGAGAACGGGAGAAATCCAACCGTAAGCAGGAAGAGAGTGTTTAGCCAGAGAAGTGGCCGGTCGACCCTCGTAACATAATGAAAGACGCTATGGTGGCTTATCCAGAGAACGGCTAACAGCAAGAAACTGAGAACGTAGCCTAGAATATTGGGCCACAAAGCTTCAATGTCTGTGAAGACCTCGGACGATAGTTTGGAGCCTGTTACATCACTCGCGATAACAGGAACGCTAAGGCTTAGAACCAGAACCGTCATCACCGTTGCAAAGATGCCGTCTGTCAGGGCCTCCAGTCTTCCTTTGCCGAGACCTGGAATGCTCGACTGGTCCAAACTCATTTCGACTACACAAGAGTGCAGTCTATCCTCTGGCAACGTTTAAGCGATTTCTACGAGACGTCGTTAGGCTTGAGGAGAAGGGAATGGTGGTGGGCCGGGGGAGATTCGAACTCCCGACCATGCGGCCTCGAAAGGTTTCCGCGTGTAAGGCGGACGTTCTCTCCAGGGCATATTCCTAACCGGGCTGAACTACCGGCCCACTGAGAAAGAGCCGTCGGGTGTATTCGGGTAGATTACGATTTAGGTCGAGATTACCCAGTCTCGCAAATTTTGAGAGATTGTCCTTTTATAGAGCGAATCGATAGTTTTCATTCTGGGCATTTTGCATGGCGGGGAAGGAGCCGCTCGTATACATCGACGGTGAATACCACCCCAAGGGAAGCGCAAAGATCTCAGTCTACGACCACGGACTACTCTATGGCGATGGGGTTTTCGAGGGAATACGCGCCTACAACGGCATAGTCTTCCACCTACGCGATCACATCGAACGATTGTTCGAGGGCCTCAGAGTCACAAGGATCAACGTCTCGCTATCAAAAGAAGAGATGGCGAATGTCGTCGTTGAGGCTCTTCGCAAGAACAACATGATGGACGCTTACATTCGACTCGTCGTGACCAGGGGGCGAGGAAACCTTGGGCTAGACCCGAGGAGTTCTCCCAAGCCATCGACCATCGTAATGTGCGAGCCCGTCGCACCGGCCCACGGCAAGGAGGCACGAGAGAAGGGAGTAACCGCGATAATCTCCAGCTACAGACGCGACATGGTCGACGGCACGACCCACGAGTTGAAATCCCTCAACTACATCCAGAGCGTCCTCGGAAAATTCCAGGCCATTGATGCAGGCGCAGACGAGGTCGTAATGCTCGACCATAGAGGGATGGTCTCAGAGTTCCACGGGTCCAACCTATTCCTCGTAAAACGAGGAATCTTAAACACCCCAACCTCTGCCGCAGGCATTCTTCACGGCATAACCCGCGCCCGAGTCCTCAAACTCTCCGAAGAACTGGGCTACGAGGTCCATGAGAGAGACATCACACCATACGAACTCCTCAACGCCGACGAAGTCTTCCTGACCGGAACAATGGCCGAGATAGCCCCGGTAGTTCGGATTCAAGGAGTCCCGATTGCTGATGGAAAACCTGGACCTGTCACGAAAGAGATCATCAGAGCATTCCAGAGAATAACTCAGGACCCGAAAGAGGGAACTGTGATCCGTGAAGCTGTTGCTATTCAGGCCCGAGCAGATCTGACTAAACTACGCCCGACCTAACTGGTTATCGAGAAGATCGACACCTTCTCTCTTAGAAGTGTGCTTAGCACCAAGGCCTAACCGCGCGAGCAGGCATTATTTCTTGAGAATGTTGAGATGGAATAGAGTATAGATCACGCAACCTCCAGCAATATCCATCAGCGTGGCCCCAGCTACCAGCATGATATCGCTGACCACGCCCGTCTGAAAGTAACCGATCCATTGCTGGACTGAACTCCAGATCGAACCTACAACCACGGCCACACCAATAGCGAGGAGGGGCTTGCGATCTGGGCCGATTCTGATTCGAAGGTTGAGAATCCAAGAAGAGACAGCAAGCGCGAGCACGAGGTGCAACAGCAACGTGAAAGGCGTAATGTCAAACAGGACTAACTGGCCGAAGAAGAACCCAAGTCCAGTAACGACTAAAACGCCTGAGGAACAGCCGAGGGTGAGTCTTAGCCATCGAGGGGCGGTGTCCAGGAGCCGAACTGACATACCCGTCAGGGCCTAGTCCTCCTTGTTTTTCTCGATCCTCGACTGGGCTGAGTGATGTAAATGGAGAGGAAAACCAATTCTTCCTCTCATCAGAAATTCATGAAGTCTGGGCCAGTGCTGCAGTGAGACCACACCACCAATTATGCCGCCAGACAATGCAAGGACTGCCGAGACGGCTGTAACAATTGCGAACGCGGTCTGAAACGCGTACGGAACCAGCGCGTTCGGATAGACGATGAGGTTTGTGAGTACCCAGAGAGCGATACTAGCTAGTTCTCCCAATGTACCTGAGAGAAAACCGGCTACTCCTCCTCTGAAAGGTCCCGTCTTTACAATGACCCCCGCTACCAGCCCCGCTATGAACGGCCCGACCTCAGGTATGGCTGCCCCTAGAACGAGGTTGATGAGGAATCCCGCGCCTATCGCGAGAAGAAGATCCGCTGTCTTGTCCTGAGATGACCTGGGAAACTTGTTGGCCATGGAATCCTTCGGCCCGTAGACGCAATCTCCTAGACTGCGGTGATATTCTATGCGTAACCCCAACGCAATCCATATGGTTACATTGCTTGGCCGAGGGCTGTGGGAGACTGATTGAAAGGAGCTGTCTTCGACTGGGATG